>JBKPBJ010000243.1:0-17502 GCA_046726875.1 Verrucomicrobiota bacterium | reverse complement strand
GATCTTGAAAGGATTTACGGTTACCGCAGTTTATGATGAGCGATTCTCTAATGTGAAAGGCAATGCCGTTCCGGCCTTAGACAACGTGATGGTGCAGGCACTCATGCGATGGCGGGCGAAACCCGGACCGACGCGCACTGTAGATATTTATTGGAGTTTTGGAACACGTCCGTGGGTGAACTACGGGAAACCAGGTGCGGCAGAGTAATCATCTGTAATTTCATCGAAGCATCGATTCAATTCGTTAGGTCTTCTGTTTCGGCAGTTCGCGGCGCGGCTGTCCGACAAAGATTTGACGCGGGCGGGTGATCTTTTGCTCCCGGTCGATGATGATCTCCTGCCACTGCGCGAGCCAACCTACGGTGCGCGGAATGGCGAACATCACCGGGAACATCGTCACCGGTAGACCTATCGCCTGATAGATAATGCCGGAATAAAAATCGACGTTCGGGTAAAGTTTGCGCGAGATGAAATATTCGTCTTCCAGCGCGATGCGTTCGAGTTCCAGCGCGATGTCGAGCAGCCGATTGCGCCCGGTCACCTCGAATACTTCGTCCGCCACGCGTTTGATGACGCGGGCGCGGGGATCGTAATTCTTGTAAACGCGATGGCCGAATCCCATCAGTTTGCCTTCGCCATTTTTAACGCGTTGGATGAATTCGGGAATGTTGCGCGTGTTACCGATGCGCGAGAGCATCTTGAGCACTTGTTCGTTCGCGCCACCGTGCAGCGGACCATAAAGGGCGGCTGCCGCGCCAGCTATGGCACTGTATGGGTCGACGCGGCTTGAACCGATCGCGCGCATCGCATTCGTGCTGCAATTCTGTTCGTGATCTGCCTGCAGAATAAAAAGGACGTCGAGCGCACGTTCCAGCGCCGGGTTCGGTGTATACTTGGCTTCGGTCATTTTGAACATCATGTTCAAAAAGTTGCCGGTATAGCTCAGATCGTTATCGGGATAGATGTAACGCAACCCGCGATTGTGCCGATAAGTGTACGCGGCGATCGTCGGCACTTTTGCGATGAGGCGTTTGATTTGGGCCAGCCGCTTGTCGGCGTCACTGACCTTGTTAGCATCGGGATAAAACGTTGAAAGCGCAGCGACAGTGCTGATGAACATCCCCATGGGATGCGCGTCGTAGCGAAACGCCTGCATCAGCGTTTTAATGTTCTCGTGGACGAAGGTGTGGTGCGTGATGTCGTAGGTCCAGGCCGCCAACTGCTTCTCGTTAGGCAGCTCGCCGAAAAGGATCAAGTACGCGACCTCCAAAAAATTGCATTTGTCCGCGAGTTGTTCGACCGGATAACCGCGGTATTCGAGAATCCCCTTGTTCCCGTCAATGAAGGTGATCGCGCTTTTGGTAGACGCGGTGTTCATCAACGCAGGGTCGTAGGCCATCAGCCCAAAATCATCCGCGTCCGTTTTGATCTGGCGCAGGTCCATCGCGCGCACCGTCCCATTCTCCATTGGCAAGGTGTACGATTTGCCGGTGCGATCGTCCCTAATCGTTAAGCTTTGTTCAGACATAATCCTTTTCCTCACTGAACTAATACCGTCCAGCAAACGATTGTCACAGTTTCAATTAGTTCCGCCCTGCTTTGACGCTATTCGGCTTTTATGAAGCTGATGTCGCCGCTGCGTTCCAACCGCGCAGTTTTTACTTTTGACAGATCCTCGGTTTTCGCTTCGAGGCGCATATCTTCTTCGAGATCATGTTTAGAGATATGGTTCCAAAACATGTTTTTGCGCTGGATACTGCCATTCTGCACGAGCATTACCGGCTCTCCTTTAATTAGGATTCCAAAAGTATGTGAATAGTACGCCGCCAATCCGAAAAGCCGGTGCAGTAACACCAGAACAAATCCAGTGCCCAGCGTCGGAAAGAATGCCTCTGATCCGTTGATGACGCGTGCCAGCATCGAGCCGATGATGACCACCAAAACAGCATCGAACGCCGTTTTTTCGGCAAGCGAACGTTTACTGCTTAGTCTCACCATTATCAGAGCCGCGATGAAAACGATTACGGCGCGTACCGAAACCTGTAGGAATGTTAAATGCTTTGGTTCCACGCCTAACCCGAGCAACGTTTGAAGCAATTGTGAGAACATATTCATATCGGAAGGTTCCATTACCGGCCAAGACTTCCAACCAGGCATGTTTATCTTGCGAAGTAATCAAATCCGATTGGCCGGCGAAATGCGTTCGTTTTATCGAACAGTTCGCATGGAGGACCTATGGCAAGAGGAAGCAAAAGGAAATACACTTCCAAGCAAAAGCGGAAAGCCCATGACATCGAGAAGGGCTATAAAAAGCGCGGCGTCAGCAGCAAAGAAGCAGAACGCCGCGCATGGGCGACCGTAAACAAATCAGATAAGGGTGGTCGGAAGAAGGGCGGGGGAGGTCGCGGTAAAAAGTGGAGCAAATCGAGCTCGCGCAAAGGTGGAAGAAAAGGCGGCCGGAAATAAGTCGCTGATAATCGCAAAAATATTGCATGAACAGCGATGAACTCCTGAACCGAACTTTATCTTGAGCGGTTTAATTTCTTTCGCGCAGCCTTGGCTCCTTCTTTTCCGAGAGCGATCCGCGTTTTCTTGGGCAAATGCGCAATTGTTCGCTTTCGTCGCGCAGCTTTAGCGGCTTTTTTAATGTTCCGCTTCGCAGCGGCACGTTGTTTTCTAGTTGTCACAATTTTACGGAACCACATTTGCCTTATAGGATCCTCAGCGCGCCGCGAGTCACACTAGCATCTCAGCGCCGGCGCTTCCGTGTGCGCGCTGCTTTCTTCGCAGCGGCCGAGCGTGAGCGTGCGGAGCGTTGCTTCGCCACCCGCTTCGCGTGTCTGGACAATGCCTGCCTTGATGCTGAGCGACCGCTCTCGCGTTTAAGCGCGCGTTTCGTTGCGCGGGACCGTTTTAGCGAAGGCTTTTTGCGGCGCCCGGCGCGGCCCTTTGTGAGATCGCGCTTTGCCTGGCGCTTTGTTCGTTCTTTGCCGCGTTTTGGAGGCGGCAACTTTACTCCAGCCCGCCGCGCCTTGGACAGACCAATGGCGATCGCTTGCTCTGGCGATCGGGCGCCGTGTTCGCCTTCCCGAATGTGTTCCATTTCTTCGCGCACAAACTCGCCCGCCTGGGTGGAAGGCGATTTGCCTTCCCGCTCGTCCTCGTGCGCGCGTTCAATTGCTTCTTCTTCTGGCATAACAAAATGATTTCGCCTCTAGCCGCACTCTTGGATGTAACTAAAAAAAGGGTAGTTACGTCCTGTGCAGGAAACAGCCAACCGCTGGGGCAATTCCGATGACGGGTTCGCAATTAGCTCTTAGTTGCGTCACGCAGACTTCTGATCCGGTCATGGGCCGCTTTGATCTCGGCGAATTGACCGGAAACAAGCTCCTGAGCTGATACAGATAAACCGTCGTCCAGGGCCTTTTTGTATTCTTCTACTGCTGAATCTTCGCCGCGTTCGCATTCAGCGAGGATCGCATGTTCATCGCCGCCTGTGATCGCCGATTTCAGGTTGATCCAGCCGCGATGCAACGCGCCGGTCGCGCTGCTGCTGGTTTCCGGCTCGGTTTCTCCGTGGCGGCGCGCCTCGCTCTGCAGCGCGGTGGCGAAGCGCGAGCGCTGCTGCGAGTAATCGCTAAAGAGCGCCTTCAATGCTGGATTTCGGACGCTCTCAGCGGCTTGCTTGAAGCCTTCCTGACCATCTTTGAGCGTTTCGATTAGATTGTTTAGAACCGTATTTTCCTTCTTCATATAAATTGAGTCGTATCCCGCGATGTCTGCGGGTGTCTTTTTCGTCATTCCCGCCGCTTGCGAACTGTGAACTCCGAAAGTTACGCAAATAGACCATGGCGCACGACTAAAACGCACACGCGCAGCGAACAATGAAAGATGAGGAATGTTCCTGTTTGGATCGATACCGCACCTATTCAGAAGTTTCCAAAGCTACAGAAGAACATAGCCGTCGACATTGTTTTGGTCGGAGCTGGCGTCACCGGCATCACGACTGCCTACCTCCTAAAAAAAGCCGGCTCCACAGTCGCACTAATCGACCGCGAACGCGTGGCCTCGATCGACACCGGCCATACAACTGCTCACCTCACCTATGTCACCGACGTGCAGCTGCAAGAATTAACGCGCACTTTCGGCAATGATCATGCCCAAGCCGCCTGGGACGCGGGCGCAGCCGCGATCGATGAGATCGAGAGAATTGTTGAGGAAGAACAAAGCGATTGCGAGTTCAAGCGCGTGCCTGCTTACCTGCACATACCCGTGAACGGTTCTTCTAAAAAGGAAGCTTCGTCACTCGAGAAAGAGGCTGATCTCGCTGCGAAGCTTGGATTTGACGCCGCTTACTTAAACTCGGCGCCATACTTCAATTTGCCGGCAGTACGTTTTGCCAATCAGGCCAAGTTTCACCCGAGAAAATATCTTCGATCTTTGGTTAAGAAAATTCCTGGCAGCGGTTCGCACGTTTTCGAAAAAAGCCCCGCCAGTGAGTTCGATGCGAAGAAGCGCCGCGTTAAGGTTAGCCGCAACTGGATCAGTTTCGATCGCATGGTAATGGCAACGAACAATCCCCTTGTCGGCCTCGCCAGTACCGTCGGTACAACACTTCTACAGACAAAGCTTTCTCTTTATACCAGTTATGCATTCGGAGCTCGCGTCCCATCTGGTACCATTCCGGAAGCGCTTTTCTGGGATACGCGAGATCCTTACGATTACCTGAGAATCGATCGAAATCGTGGCTTCGATTACCTCGTCTACGGAGGTGAAGATCATAAGACCGGGCAAAAGAAGAAGACCCAAAAGGCCTATGTCCGATTGTGGCAGCGACTGAAAAAAATCGCGCCTGAGGTGCACATCGACCACCGCTGGTCGGGACAGGTTATTTCTACTCCCGACGGCTTGCCTTATATTGGAGAGGACGCCGAGCGGCAATTCATTGCGACAGGCTATTGCGGTAACGGCATCACATTCGGGACCGTAGCGGCAATGATGGCACGCGACTGGACTGCAGGACAAAAAAATCCATGGACTGAACTGTTTGCCGTGGACCGGAAAAAAATCAAAGGCGCTACGTGGAATTATCTTCGGAAAAATAAGGATTATCCCTACTACATGATCAAAGATCGTCTCGCTCGTGCCGAAGCCGATTCCGTCCGAGAGTTAAAACCGGGCGAGGGAATGATTGTTGGTCGGCGTCGGAAGAAAGTTGCCGCTTTCCGCGACCCTAACGGAAACGTCCATCAGCTCTCGCCTGTTTGCACGCATCTTGGCTGTCTTGTCAGGTGGAACCCTGCTGAAGCGACGTGGGATTGTCCTTGTCACGGCTCACGTTTCAAACCTACCGGTGAAGTGATCGCCGGTCCCGCCGAAGAACCGCTGCCGCCCATCTGAATCTTGCACACGCCATTTACCCAATGAAAGACTTGGACTCCTACCTAAATGATCATCTTGCCGGTTCTATTAGCGCGTTGGAACTTATTGCCCACTGGGCGGACGTCTACAAAGGCGAGCCTCTCGGCAGTTTCTTCGTGGAAATCGAAAAGGAGATCAAAGCAGATCAAGATATGTTGCGCGACGTCGTGCGTACTCTCGGAGTCGAAGAAAGCAAGGTGCGTCAGGCCGGTGTATGGGTGGCGGAAAAGGTTGGCCGCGCGCGATTGATAGTTGCAGGCGATGAGCCGGGCAGCTTGGGATTGGTGCTCACGTTGGAAGGGTTAATCATGGGAGTTACTGGAAAGAAACTGATGTGGGTTGCGCTGGCCACTGCGAAATTGCCACGGTTGAACACCTATAATTTCGAGGAGCTACAACGTCTAGCGGAACAACAAATTGAGCGGATTGAAGCCGAACGGATATGGGCAGTCCGCCAGGCGTTTGCAGTAGCTATTCGCTCCAAATGATTGTTTTCTCAATGGGGGCGCGTGGGACAAACACTCGGAACGGGAAAGCAATCGAACCCGCGGTCGCTGATTCTGCCGAGGCTGCGGAGGAAGCCGGTCTGCAATACGTCAATGACGAGCGGCCTGGTTACAGCCGCAAAGCGAAAGACAAAGATTTCGAGTATTTGGACATGGACGGAAAACCGATTCGCGACGAGCAGCGGTTGCTCCGGATGAAACGTTTGGCCATTCCGCCAGCGTGGACGGACGTCTGGATCTGTCCCTCACCGAACGGTCATATTCAGGCAACAGGCCGGGACGCGCGTGGCCGCAAGCAGTACCGATATCACGAGCGTTGGCGCGAAGTGCGCGACGAAAACAAGTTCAACCGGCTCGCTCAATTCGCCGAAGCCCTGCCAAACATCCGGCGGCGAGTTGCTCAGGACCTTAAGTTGCTGGGTCTGCCGCGGCAAAAAGTGCTTGCGACGATCGTGTGGCTTCTGGAGCGAACGTTCATACGCGTCGGAAACGAAGAATACGCGCGTGAGAACAAGTCATTCGGTTTGACCACAATGAAAGATCGTCATGTGAAAGTCAAAGGCGCGCAGGTGCGTTTTCGATTCCGCGGCAAGAGTGGGCGTCAACACGAAGTGGATGTCACCGATCGCAGGGTTGCGAACGTCATTGCGAAATGTCAGGACTTACCCGGTCAGGATTTATTCCAGTACCGCGAAGAGGATGGGGAAGTACGAGACGTTACCTCGCAGGACGTGAACGAATATTTGCGTCAAATCGCCGGCGAAGATTTCACCGCAAAAGATTTCCGGACCTGGGGCGGGACGGTATTGGCGGCAATTGCGTTTGGTAAACAGGAAGAGTTCGAAACCAAAAAACAGGCAAAGTCGAATATCAAAACGGCCATTTGCGCCGTCGCGGAACTTCTCGGGAACACACCGGCGGTTTGCCGCAAATGCTACGTTCATCCCGTGATCGTGGAAGCTTACCTGAAGCGAACGCGCATCGCGGGTCTCAACGGCGACACCAAATCATCGGAGCCTCCAAATCTCCGCCGAGCGGAACGAGCGGTTCTAAAGTTCCTGCAAGCACGAGAATCCTAGAGGCTTACAAAAGAGCCATCGCCTTGCCTTCGCGATGCTCGACCTGATCCATCGTGCACTGGCGAGGGTCTTTATCCGGACGCCAGCGCAGGAATTTTGTGCCGTGTCGAAATCGGCCGCCGGTAAAATGATCGTACGCAACTTCGACGACCACTTTCGGAGAGACCGGTTCCCATTCGCCGGTACGCTCTGTACTCCAACGGCTCGGTCCTCCTGGCGCATTGCCGGTGAATCCGGGTGTTTTTTTCAATCGCTCAAATTTTTCTGTTATCGCGCGCCGTTCCGAAGCTTTGAACCCGGAGATAAACCCGACGTGATGCAGCAAACTGTCGTGGTCGTAAAGTCCGAGCAAAAGAGAACCGATCACGCGCGCGCCGGTTGCATAACGAAAGCCACCCACCACACAATCGGCGGTACGGATCTGTTTTATCTTCACCGCAGCCGTGCGTTCGCCCGAAGCATATGGAGCGTCCAGGCGTTTTGCGATGATGCCGTCGAGATCGCGCCCCGTTTTTCGAAACCAATCGCTCGCAACCTGGTAATCAGTCGTCGCCGGTGAAAGTCGTACTTTCCTTGCTGATCGTAGATTCGAACGCGCGAATTTTTCCAGAAGCCGCCTCCGGTCGCGCAGATTCAGCTTCAAATAGGATTCCCCATTCTCGGCGAGTAGATCAAACACGACATAAACTGCTGGGTGAGCTGCGGCCAGTTTCTGAACGCGACTCGCGGCAGGGTGGAGACGCAATTGCAATTCATCGAACGAAAGTGCGCCGCCAACGGGGATGACCAGTTCGCCGTCGAGAACGAAGCGTTGCTGCGGCAACTTCGCCACGTTGTCGACGACATCGGGAAAATAGCGCGCCAGCGGTTGACCATTCTTTGATTGCAAAAAAAACTTGTCGCTATCGCGAAACACCAGACACCGAAACCCGTCCCATTTCGGCTCATACTGCCATTCGTCGCCAGTCGGGATTTCTTCGACCGACCGTGCTTCCATCGGTGGTATGGGCGGTTTCAGCATCATTCTAAAGTAAGTTTCGCTGCCCAGACATTACTGGACGCACTGTAGCCACGCCGCTGTGCGGCGTCCCAACGGCAAAAGCTTAACAGAGCTTCTATTCAACAGCCAAAGACACGCCTATCCGCGATCTGTTGAAAGAGTCTTGTGATGAAAGGATACAAATCATCGACATCAAACCTATCGTTCTTCGCCAATGCTCTTGGTCTGCTCAAGCAAACGGGACAGGAATTTTTGCAGGACAAGGCGCCGCAATTAGGTGCCGCGCTTGCTTATTACACCGTTTTTTCACTGGCGCCGCTGATTCTTATCCTGCTCGCGATCGTTGGTGTGATTTTCCGGAAAGATCCGGCTGGCGCATGGGACAAGATCACTCAGCAGATGAGTTTTTTTCTCGATCCAAGCGCTGTGCAGATCGTCCAAAACATTGCCGAAAAGGCTTCGCAGCCTGGCAAGAGCACCATCGCCACAATCATCGGCGTGGGGCTTGCGGTTTTTGGCGCAAGCGGCGTGTTCGGCCAGCTCCAGGACGCGTTGAACACTATCTGGGGCGTGAAAGCGAAGCCGGCTCAGGGCATCTTTGGATTTTTACGAGCCCGTTTTCTCTCGTTTGCAATGGTCGCCGGGATCTGTTTTCTGCTGCTTGTCTCGCTGGCGATTGAAGCGCTGTTGAAAGGATTTAGTCACTACGTCCAATCTGTGTTGCCGGGCGGAATTGTCGTCGCCGTGGTCGTTTATCTCATTTTTGATTTCGCCGTGGTCGTCCTGCTCTTCGCGATGATTTTCAAATTTCTGCCGGACGTTAGCATTCAATGGCGCGACGTCTGGATCGGCGCCGTGATGACTGCAATTTTGTTCGGGATCGGGAAATGGCTACTGGGCTTCTACCTTGGCAGCGGCGCAGCCGGTTCGGCGTACGGAGCAGCCAGTTCGCTCATCACATTGCTGCTTTGGGTTTACTACTCATCGCAAATCCTGCTGTTCGGCGCAGAATTCACCCAAGTATATGCGCAGCAATCGGGTCGCGAGCTTGAGCCGAGCCACTACGCGATCCGCGTCGAAACAAAGGAAATCGAGAGGCGCTAGCACCTTGTGTTGGCGAGACAGATCCCGCTGAGGACAGCGGATCCTACAATCACTCGCGAAGCTGCCACTCAGTGCGCTGTCTGTTCTCTTCGGCGTTGGTGCGCCCAGCCGGTGAGCTGTCATATCGGTGCTGGCTGATGTGAGTGCTAGCTCCCGGATTGTTTGTCGGGCCATATCCATTCGGACCCGCACTTAGGTCTTCACTGTTTCCTTGCGCGATCACACCTACAGTCAAAGCTACAAACCCGGCTGCTATACCAGCGGCCACTTTCGTTTCGACAGAAAATTTCATGACTGCCCTTATTTGATTTTCATTCGTCCTCGCCTATCGCCGACTGTTTCCTGCACAGCTCCCCTTTCGCCTGATCAGCGAGAGAACTGCTGGTTCGGAAAAGCGAGCCAGTTCAATCTTCTGAACGAGGATTTCATGTTGGTAACGGTTCGGATTGACGCGTAGCGCCGGTCGCCGTAAATGCACACATGATTAATGATTCAGAGTTTCACCTAGTCCGGGACGTCAAAACCGACTCAATGACTCGCTGAGAACGCCGGGTGCTTCCTATTTCGCGTCCTGCTCTTCATACCCGGCGCCACCAGCAATGCGTCCCACCCGACCGATTGTTGTTCTATCTTCGAACTATTAGGGCCAAGAAGATTCTTTTCGTCTGCATCAAAAACGCCAGCCGCAGCCCGATGGCGGAAGCGCTGTTGAAAATGTCGGCTAGACGCGGCATACAAGTTTGCAGCGCCGACTTCAAGGCCTGGTAGGAATGTCAACGAACAAGCGGTGAAGGCCAGGGCCAAGGTCGGCTGCGATTTGAGCGGCCACAAGCCGCGGCACATTTCCGCTTTTTCGGACATCACATTCGACTACGTCGCTAAGATGGACGTGCCGGACCTCGGTGACATGGTGACAGCAAAGTGGATCGTAGATTGGGATATACCCGATCCTGCTCAAGGTGGTGCCGCGGAATACCGGAAAATCCGGCAGATGATCGCCAATAAAATCCGTTCTGAACTGCCAACGCTCGTGACGCGACGAAAGTAGGAGACGAGCAATTCTTCGGCGTAAATTATGTCGAGTCCGCGCGGCGCGAACCCTTTTTTTGCGCGATGCTACAACGTCCAAAATAGCTGACGCCAACGAACATAGTGCAAGAAAGGAGAAACCATGGGCACCATTCTATTGATCATTCTGATTCTGCTTTTGATTGGGGCGTTACCTGCCTGGCCGTACAGTTCCGGTTGGGGATACTGGCCCAGCGGAGGCCTCGGCTTGATTCTCTTGATCATTATAATTCTCGCATTGACGGGACACCTGTGAAAGATGGCGCGTTCGGCTGAGCCGCTCTTGGAGCAATTCGGGAAGGCGTTCGTTCAGAGGCCTCGTCTACCCTGGAGCAGGTTAATGATCAGGATGACAACAGCAATCACGAGCAGGAGATGAATTAGAGCACCCCCAAAGTGGCCGATGAAACCAAGAAGCCAAAGAACGATCAGGATGACTATTATAGTCCAGAGCATATATATGCCTTTCGGTTAAGTTCATTTAGCATCGTATTCCGACAAAATTTCGCGAAGCAATCAAGCAAAAACTTGGGTGTCCTAATTTGAAATGGAAATATCGGAATCAGATCGGCAGATAGCAATTGGCGCGCTGGATTCTCTCGGTGTGGCGCTCGCCGATCATGAAATAAGACAACCGCAGTGCGTAAAATTCCGCCAGTGGATTCACCGTAAAGCGCCGTCAAAGTGCCAATTGCGAGCAAGGCACAGTCTATTTAGCCTATTGACAAAATGAAGGTGCTTTTTTCAAAATTGTTGTCCCCAAATATCTGCTTGAGGGTATAAGGACGCTGGCGAGTAAGATCGAACGCGAATTGGAAGTCCGGGAAGCGGAGCACTACGCTGCTTATGAAAATGAATTGCAGTGCACCTGGGCGCTAAGCGAGGAAAACCTTAAGGCAAAAATTGAGCAATTTGCCAAGGAACACGGATTTCGTTTGGCCTTCTATAAGCAGGGTCTTTGCGCCATCTTCCAGAAAGAGCCACGCTCAAATTAGGACAGCATCAAACTTGACCAGCAAGGCAGCGACGAACCACAGTTCGGGCAGGCGCTGACAAATCCTGCGCGTCGATGGTTCAAATCGACACGCGGTTAGCCCTTTTCGGACGAAACAACTTCTCTAACGCTTTCGACCTGCTCCTTGATTTCGCTTACCTGCGGATGCACGTCGCTAATCAAATCGTGCTCGGCCCGAGAAAGCTTTTCAATGCGCGTTGTCATTTCATGCAGCTCTTCCAGCATCGCGTCCTGACGGGATGAGATGCGATGCATCCACCAAAAGCACACGATCCAGCAGAGCGTCCCGATGCAACCAAGTACCAACGCTATTGTTTCGAAGTTCTGCATATAAAATTTCGTAGCTAGTTGTGACACCTATTTTGAGATTCACGAATTGGGAACACCAATCCCGTCCTTAGCCGTCTCCCAATTGCTATGAGCAAGCCATGTCCTTTTTCTAAGTTCTCTTGCCGCGTTTGTCTAAAGTGTTTTCGAGGGCGCTATGAGCAACGGATGTAATGTTATTCTTCGCGTTCATTTCGCGGCGAACGCGACAAAACCGAAGCAGGCCTCCGATTCGAATATCCACCGGAGATTTCAGTTATTTGGAATGAATACGCCACAGGGAGAGAGGGGAGAATGCGAATCGCTCAGGTTGCGCCCCTAGTTGAAAGTGTGCCTCCGAAACATTACGGAGGAACGGAGCGCATCGTTGCCTATCTGATTGAAGAATTGGTTCGCTTAGGCCACAAGGTGACTCTCTTCGCCAGTGGTGACTCAGTCACAAGCGCTGAGCTGGTTCCTGTATGTCGGCGTTCATTTCGGCAAAACAAGCGTGCTACGGATTATTTGTCGCGCGAAGCCCTGCTCATGGACCATGTGATGCAGCGCGCCGGTGAATTCGATGTGATTCATTTTCATACGGGTTGTTTGCATTATCTCATTGCGCGTCACGTGACAGTTCCCCACGTGACAACGTTGCATGGCCGGCTGGATACTCCCGAGTTGTTTCGACTGTATGAGCGGTTTCGAGACATGCCGATGATCTCGATCTCAAACGCACAGCGCGCACCGTGGCCGTGCGCAAATTGGCAGGCAACGATTTATCATGGATTACCCCAGGATTTATTTCGGTTCCACCCGGAGCCCGGTAGCTATCTGGCATTTCTGGGACGCGCCTCGCCAGAAAAGCGAGTGGATCGCGCCATCGAGATTGCCAAGCGAGTAGGGATGCCGCTCAGAATCGCGGCGAAAGTCGATCCCGCTGACAGACGCTATTTCAAGCGCGAGATCGAGCCGCTGCTGAACGATCCGCACATAGAATGGCTCGGAGAAATCAGCGATAAGGACAAGGACGAATTTCTTGGGAACGCCTACGCATTGCTCTTTCCCATTGACTGGCCGGAGCCATTCGGGCTGGTGATGATTGAATCGATGGCATGCGGTACACCGGTCATTGCGTACGCCGGTGGTTCAGTCGCGGAAGTGATGGACGATGGCGTGACAGGCTTCGTGGTAAACAACATCGAACAGGCGGTCGAAGCCGCACGTCGTGTTCGTGACCTGAGCCGCGCTCGATGCCGCGCAGTTTTTGAGAAGCGGTTCACGGCGAACCGGATGGCAAGCGATTACATAGACGTATATACGCGTCTGGCCGATTCTCGAATGAGAAGAATGGAGCAATGGTTGGAATTCTCAATGCGCTCTTTTCAGAGCGCCTGGCTGGCTGACGATAAGCTGCGCGACCTTACGGACCGCGAATTTCAAAAATTCTAGCACGACACACGCGCGTTTCGATCGTTCGCCACGTTTCCTTTTTGTGGCCGGTGCAGGCGTACCGTGCTTACAACAACCGAACCAAACCAGAAAAAGAAAGGGAAAGGAAAGAGGGATCATGAATTTGGAGACATTAAAAGAGCTTTACGTGAACGAACTTCGGGATCTGTACAATGCCGAGAACCAACTAGTTAAAGCATTGCCGAAGATGGCGAAAGGTGCTTCATCAGATGAATTGAAGGAAGCTTTCGAAAAGCATCTCGAACAAACCAAGGGTCACGTCCAGAGACTTGAGGAAGTGTTCGAAGAAATCGGCGAGAAGACAAAGGGCAAAACGTGCCAGGCGATGAAAGGCTTGATCGAAGAAGGATCGGAAGTCCTTAAGGCAGATGGCGAAGATTCCGTTATCGACGCCGGCATCATCGTAGCTGCGCAGAAAGTCGAGCATTACGAGATCGCCGGTTACGGCAGCGTGCGGACCTTTGCGCAACTGCTTGGGCAGGACAAATCCGCTGAGCTTTTGCAACAAACTCTGGATGAGGAGTCCGAGGCAAACGAGCTTCTGAACAAACTGGCCGAAGACATTGTGAACCCAGAGGCTCTGATGGAGCTGGAAATGGCGTCGGCTTCTTCAGGTCGTTAGTGGTTCACCAGTTTGGTGACCGCTGATTGGGATGGATTACTTGCGGTTCGTGCCGCTACGCAGCGTCGACCGCAGGTAATCCAATGAGCGGTGGGAAAATCTACCGTTCCTTCACCTGCAACGTACCGTTGCGCAAGGCTGCGTGAAATACGTGCGACGAAAACGCGTGCGTCACTCTTCGCTGCGCTCGGCAGGCTCTTTATCGAAAATGGCGCATAAGCCGGTACGATAAAAGCGCAGGCGAAAGCCATGCTCCTCAGCAAATCGGGCGACTTTTGGTTCGCGCTGATTTCCGTCGTCAGGCCAGACGCGGCTGACCAGTGTTTTGCCGTCTTCAGCTCGCGCTTAATCTGTCGCAACAGTTTTCGCATCCCGTACCTTCACAATCGGTTCCAAAGGCTACGTATAATTCCGAGAAGCGTTGGGTAACCGGTTGTAAGTTACGACCCAAAACTCCACGATGATGATTCGACATTCGGCGGATCAAACCGCTCTGATGGCGTTACTCGAATTTATTGCAGGGTTATTAACAGGAGAAACAAACTAATGAGAGCGAAGGCAAGATTACTCGGTCACCCCATTCACCCGATGTTGGTCGTGTTTCCGCTGGGCTTGCTCACAGTGGCGGCGATTTTCGACTTAATCTACGCTTTCACGCACAACGGTCATTGGGCTGACTTGTCATATTGGATGATTGCATCGGGTATCATTGGTGGGTTGATAGCGGCGGTTTTCGGAGTCGTTGATTGGCTCGGTATTCCGGAAGGCACACGCGCGAAGTACATCGGGTTTATCCACGGCCTCTCAAACGTCGTTGTAGTGATTTTGTTCATCGTCAGCTGGTTTATGCGTCGACCTAACCCGGTGGCGCCAGGCATGACGGCGATGATGCTAGGATGGATCGGCATCGTCATAGCGCTCTTTGCCAGTTGGCTGGGCGGTGAACTGGTTTACCGGCTGAATGTCGGCGTCGATCGCGGTGCGAATCTCGACGCGCCCAATTCGCTGTCTGGTCGATCGGCGTTGGGAGGCCTCGGTCGCCGTTCTACGCGTGGCGTAATCCGCTCACGTTAGAACACTCGATCACGCAATCAGCTTCGCGCCCAAACAGACGTAATGATCGCCCGCGGTCTGTTTCCGTTTGTTTTTTGAAGCTACGCGCTTGGCTGGTCAAGAACGGTTTGCAACTCTTGGAAGTTAATGGGCTTGACCAGGTGAAAATCGAATCCCGCTTCTTTAGAACGTTGCACGTCTTGTTCGGTGCCGAAGCCGGTGAGCGCGATTGTCTTGATTCCCCCGTTTGCCCGCGCTTGTGCGGCTACTTCGTAACCACTTCCATCGGGCAGACCGATGTCACACAACACCACGTCGATGTTATCCGAGCCCATGATATTCATCGCGCCTTCAACGTCATCTGCAGTTACAACGTTGTGACCAAAATGGGTAAGTAGACGCGATAGTGTGCGCCGGGTGTCCTGGTGATCTTCCACAAGCAGTATACGCAGCGGTTTAGATGTCTTGCCGTCGAGGCGATGGTTCAGGCCAATCGCTGCGGATCCCTGTGGCAGAGCGTCCAGTGTAACCTTGAACGTCGCGCCGAAACTTCGGCCACGGCTTTCTGCTTCAATTCTGCCGTGGTGGAGATCGACGAGACGTTTAGAAATCGCGAGTCCGAGACCTAGTCCGCCGAACTGTCGGTTTACGGAAGGATCAGCTTGCTCAAATGGCTGAAACAATGAAGCCAACCGCTGCGGCTCAATTCCGATCCCTGTGTCGGTAATTTCGAAATGAAAACGTCCACTTTTGTCGTTAAACGTGTGGACGGTGATCTGTCCGCTTTGCGGAGTGAATTTCACCGCATTGTTGATCAGGTTCCAAAACACTTGCTGAAGTCGAATGCAATCAGCCAGAATGCGATACTCTTTCGCCTCAAGCTCGGTCGAGATCTTCAGTTGTTTCGCCGCGATAGCTGAATGTGCGATTTCGAGCGCGTTTCTAATGATGACGTGCGCGTCGCAATCTTCTAATTCCAGATGAAGTTTGCCGCGCGCAATTCGCGTGAGATCCAGCAGGTCGTCAATTAACCGGGCCTGCAACTGCACGTTGCGCTTGATAATCTCGACATCTTGTACGAAATCCGGCGGAAGCTTTTCCGCGTTGTCTTCCAGATATGTCGCTGCTGCCAAAGCAGGAGTAAGGGGCGTTCGCAGCTCGTGACTGAGCGCGGCAAGGAAGTCGTCCTTCGCCTTGCTCGCTTTCTGCGCCGCAATTTTTTCCGCTTCATACTCGCGGCTTCGAATCTGGTCGGTTATGTCTCGTGTGACTTTGGAGTAGCCGCGAATTCTCCCGTTATCATCACGAAGCGCAGTAATGACAACTTCGGCTTCGAAGGTTGATCCATCTTTGCGGACGCGCAGCCCCTGATCGCGAACATATCCACGACGGACAGCTTCGCGCAGGTTTCGTTGTGGTTTACCAGCGGCAACATCGTCTGCGGTGTAAAAGGAGGCGAAATTTTTCCCGACGATTTCTTCCGCCGAGTAACCTTTGATTTTCTCCGCGCCAGTGTTCCAGGTGATCACGTTGCCGTTGGCATCCAGCATGTAAATGGCGTACTCCTCGACGCTATCCACCAGAATGTGGAATTGTTCGGCGGTGTCGTGCAGTACGGTGGTAGTGAACCAATTCTTAGGCATTGGCTGCGACAGCAATTCTCGGATACGATTCGAACCTTCCCTTTGATCTGGTTCCCCCGGCACAAAAACAATTTTATTAAGAAAAGGGAGCCCTAAGCGTGGCAGGTTGCGGGGTGTAACCGTGTTGACGGTTCAAGCTCCTGTAGCCACGGCCTTATGGACCGTCTTCCGGTAGGGCGCGTCACTCCATGCGCGCCATTCGTGAATGGCACGCGGCGGGCAGAGGACTGCCCGCCCTACCAAGTGGGACCGGCCATAGGCCGGTGGCTACAGGTTCCTGGTTGCAGTTGTCAGCGTTTTTCTTGCTTCTTTGCGCGGGACCGTCTTGAAGGAGCGCGTTTCCCCGAAACCTTTGCTGCCGGCGTATCTGAAAGGGCCAAGGCGCGAGCAAGATCTGCTTCATCTGTAAGATCGAGACGCAACGGGGTGATCGATACCCAACCGTGCTCGACTGCCCAGCGATCCGTTCCTTCCGCAGCGCCTTCGAGCGGGGTGACCGTGAACCAAAAAATCGGCCGGCCGGCCGGGTCCTTGTCGGGAACAACTTTGCCATCGTAATGCCGCACAGACTGCCGTGTCCAACGGATGCCCTTCGGGTTTTCCGGCAGATTTACATTGACCAGCGAAACCGTTTTGATCGGCAACAGCAACTCGAAGACACGCACCACGTACGGTTCGAGCGCTGCGAAATCCGGTTCACGACTGTCACTCACGTTTGTGCTGAACGCGATGCCGCGCGAGCCGAGCAATGCTGCCTGCTTCGCTGCTGCAAGCGTGCCCGAATGCCAGCAGGAGTTGCCCAGGTTTAACCCGAGGTTTATTCCCGAAAGAACGACATCAACATGGCCCCATCGATGCATGCCGAGCGCGACACAATCGGCCGGCGTGCCGTTAACACGGTAGGCGTCGAAACTATCGAGGTGAATACGTTTAAGCCGTAGCGGTCGCGACGCCGTGATCGCGTGTCCCATCGAAGATTGCTCCACATCGGGTGCGACGATGCGCACCTCGCCGAAACGCTTTGCTGCTTTCGCCAGCGCTGCGATCCCCGGACTGTAAACACCATCGTCGTTTGAGACCAGAATCCGCATCTTCATAAACAAAACGCGTATGCGAGTGGTTTTGGCCGATTAGGTGGTAAAAGTGCTTCAAGTAGCGAGCAAATCATGCGAGTCCTGTTGATCCATAACCCCAAAGCGGGAGACCGTAAAC
>JBKPBJ010000242.1:0-4407 GCA_046726875.1 Verrucomicrobiota bacterium | reverse complement strand
CGCTTCGGTTGCCGACTTTAGCAACCGACGCACTTGCCCTACCACGATCCCGCCAGTAACGGCCAGAGCCTTTCTAGACTCGCCACATTGATTGTGCGCGCTTGTTCCAAATTCGGTGGCTCGAGCTTTGGGCGGTCGAACTCGGCGGCGAAACGTTGCTTCCAACGCGCATATTTCGGAGGCGAATATGCGCCGCAAATGTCGCCGCCGATGATTCGAGAACATTCGCGCAGTCTTCCGAGCGCCCACTCAAGATCGAGGACCGTGAAGCGGCCACTCTCCCAGTTTGTCTTCGCCTCTTCAATGCGCAGGCAATCGAGATCGATTGTGATGTAGATATTTTCGCCAGCGAGACGTTTCGTAAATTCTTGAAAACGATCGCGCCAACTGTCGCGCAAGATTGCGCCCTTGCGCTGTCGATCTTTCAATGGCCGATCGTCCGCCCACGGATGGACTTCAAGAATTCCAGTACGTTCCGCGCGACGGTTGCCGAAAATCTGGTGCGGCCACCAACATTCGAAATTGCCGCAGCCCCAGACACTCGCACGCCACACATTTGGAAGTTCCAACGCACGGTTTATCCATCCGCCACAGGCCCACTTCGGAGGCCGCACGTCCCAATCCGGATGATTATCGAACGAGACGAGAACGATCGGTTCGGCAATAGTGCGCAGTCGAACGGCGGTCAAATGATGAAAATCGCCTGACCCACAGAGCAGAAACGGAGTGGCAAGATCCTTTTCCCGCTCCTCATAGAATTGTTCGATCAGGCGTGGCGGAGCGGAAAACCGCAAGTGCGGCCCCCACTGTCGCACGTCAATTGGCGGAAGGCCGAGCGACTCGTTAGGCCACGCATCATCTAGATTGAGATGAAGAGCGCGATTGGCCAAAGACTAGCGGTGCGCGGCTGGGAAAATCTCAGCATCAGCCGCCTTCGCGACGCGCAGGTTTTCCTCCGCTTCCTTGTAGTCAGGATTGCGCCGCAGCGCTTCATTGAACTGGACCACGGCCTGGGAAATCTGGCCCTGTGCCAGGTACACTCTGCCCAGACCATTGTAGGCAACTGTCAACTCCGGGTCCCTCCGAAGCGCCGCGAGGTAATATCCTTCCGCCTCCTTCAGATTGCCCTTGGCCAAAAGCGCATCGGCCAGGCGGAGCTCAGTGTAGGGATAATTCGGATTCAGCCGGAGAACTGTCCGAAGCTCGCTGATGTATTCATCGGTTTTACCGACTGCGGCAAGGAAAGCCGCGTAGCTGTAATGTGCATCAGCTGAGTTCGGTCTCAGGCGTGTGCCCGTTTCGAAGTGAAGCGCGGCCTCGTCATTGCGTCCGATCCGTTGCAGCACACTCGCGTACATCAGATGGACATCGCCTTTGTTAGGTTGTAGCTGCAACGCTGTTTCCATGTGCGGAATCGCCGCATCGAATTTGGCTTGCCCAGTGAGCGCAGTGCCGAGACTCATGTGCGCTTCCGCATATTTCGGATTGATCTCGAGCGCGATCTTGTACTGTTCGATCGTCTCATCCAATTTCCCTTCCTTTTGTAATGCCGAGCCGTAATCAAAATGTGCTTTTGCGCTGTTCGGTACATCCGCGACTAGCCATGCCGTCCGTTGCACGTTGGGAACGGCGAGATGCATTTGCCAAAACCACAGGGCACCCAATGGCACGACAAATACACCTACCCATTTCAAGCCGTGCCACGCCCAACCCGGAATCATTCCGCCGATCGATATGTCAGCGGTTCCACCGGCGAGCCCGAGCGATTGACGGGTCGAGCGCTCCCGAACTTTCCAGATAAATCCGTCGTAATAAAAATGCAGCAGCGTGGAAGCGGTCACTACGCCGGTGAGAATGCGTTTGACGGTTTCGATCCCGACATGCGCATTGATGAAGGAGATTGAGCCATAGGCAAGGACGAGGCCGACATAAAGCCCGACCAGCGAGCCGCTCCTTCGGAACACAAATCGCATGAACCCGCCAATATTGCTGTCTTTCTCGACACGGTTGCGATTGTAGATCCAGACGAGCGACAGGTATTGCACATCGTGGAAAACTTCGAACAGCGCAATCCCAACGAGAATATTCGAAACCAGATTATTGCAGTACCACCAAAAAGCGATGCTGGTGCCCAGCAATCCCAGTTTTACCGGATTCGGCCGGCTTCCCGCGATCCATGTCCGAACAAAATGCGCGGCGAATAGAACCGACACAAAAACGGCTGCGCCGAGAATCATGTTTTGCCCGAGGTTTACAACGGACGGCGGGATGAATGGCCCACCACACATGTAGTAAGTGTCCAGCGTGTCGCTCAATCGGTACGGTGAAAGCGCCACCGCAGTGGCAAACCAGATCAGGCACATCGCGAAATCGAGCCGGCGAGTGAGCGTATCGAACGTTCCGGTTTTCGCGTCGTAGATGCGGCAGAACCCGTAGGTCTGCATCAGTCCGTGCCAGACGCCCCAGAAGAAAACGATTAGCAAAATTCCCTTCAGGTCCCACCAAAAGAAAGCGACACAAGTTACCAGCAGAAACAGCGGCGCGAAAATGAAGCGCCACTTGAAGCGTTCGAACAAGGCGCGATCGCCGTAGGCGCGTATCATGCCCGGCAGGTGATGACCCATGGCGCCGAACGCAGCGACAAAGAGGTAAATGTCCTGCGGACTCCACTTCGCCTGGGCCAGCGCGAACGCGGGTATCAGCAGCAGCGGCGTGCCAACGTACAAGACCAGGTCTCGCCACGAATTCAGTATCCACAGCTTCGGCCTGGAGGCAGTGGCCGACGCAGATGGAACACTTTGCAGACGTGAAAACCCGGAAACCTGCTGCATGAATTCGGGGGCAACCCTTCCCTAAAACAGCGCTGAAATCAATCTGCTTTGTGCCTGGCCTGCTAGCGAGGCCAGGACTTCTGTGCGCGCAATTTCGCAGTCCCGCGCGAAAACTAAGTGACATGGCAAATCATGCCGGGACAAAAGGAGCGAAGAGAAACGAGCAAGACCGCGATTTCTTTTGCGTCGTCAGGGACGCGTTCCGATGTTTCGCGCAGCGTACATCTGTCTTGCTTGGCAGCGCCTGGGCCTTTTGTGGCGCCGTTCTTGTCATTCTCGTCTGGCTTATCACCGGACCGGCCTTTCATTTCTCGGATACGTGGCAACTAATCATCAACACGGCCACGACAGTCGTCACGTTCCTGATGGTTTTTTTGATTCAGAACACGCAGAACCGCGACGCCAAAGCAATGCACCTCAAATTGGACGAGCTAATTCGCGCCTTGAAAGGCGCGCGCAATCAACTCGTAGATCTGGAAGAACTCTCTGATGACGATCTCAAGAAGCTGGAGGAGCAGTTTCGACGGTTGCGAAAGCAAACTGAAAACAGCCGGACAGGTTCTGATAACGACCAACCCGCGAAATCGCGCTAAAATCAAACGATCTCCATTAAGGCGAGTTTATCGCTGCGAATTGCAAAGTTACCGCACTCGCATCTAATCTCTCGCGCATGACGTCAGTGTGGGAGTTGGCCAACCCGCAGTTACGCGATCTTGCCGTTTACGAGCCCGGGAAACCAATCGAGGAAACGGCGCGCGAATTGGGCGTCGATCCGAGCACAATTGTTAAGCTGGCGTCGAATGAAAATCCGCTCGGCCCTTCTCCGAAAGCACTGCAGGGGATGCGCGCCGCGCTGGAGAATTCGCATCTTTATCCCGACGGTACTGGATTTTATTTGCGCAAAGCAATCGCAGCGAAACTGGCCGTGGCGCCTGAGAATGTGGTTCTCGGCAATGGATCGAATGAAGTGATCGAGTTTCTCGGTCACGCGTTTTTGAATCCCGGCGATGAGGTAATTACGTGTCAGTACGCCTTTATCGTGTACAAACTATTGGCGACCGCTTTCAACGTGCGCACGATTGAAACGCCAAGCCCCGATTATCAGCAGAACCTGGACGCAACACTGGACGCGGTCACCTCAAAGACCCGAATCATTTTCATTCCAAACCCAAACAATCCCACCGGCACATTGATCTCGCAGTGCGCGATCCACAGTTTCATGTTGCAAGTGCCGGACAGCATCATTGTGGTTTTTGACGAGGCGTATTTCGAATTCCTCGATGATCCGCCCGACACGCTTCGATTTATTCGCGATGGGCGAAATGTCGTTGTGCTCCGTACGTTTTCGAAGATTCACGGGCTTGCTGGTCTCCGCATCGGGTATGCCGTCGCGTCACCTCAGATGATCGAAGTGCTTCACAAGACGAGACAGCCATTCAACGTGAACAGCATTGCACAGGCCGGCGCGATCGCGGCTCTCGATGATGATGCGCACCTGCGCGAAACCAAGCGGGTTATAGACGAAGGTCGCCGCTATTTGCAGGAACAATTTGCCGAAATGCGGATTCCATTCGTG
>JBKPBJ010000241.1:0-2938 GCA_046726875.1 Verrucomicrobiota bacterium | reverse complement strand
CGATACTCGACCGGCTGGCCGATTTTGATTTTTTTGAAATCGGTATGCTTGGGATTTAACAAAAAGTTCATCTCACTCGTGCTCAACACGCTGGGCACTGCGAGGGCGACGCATTTTCCCGCGCGAGCCCATTCGTCGCCGATTTGCATAGTTTGGAACATCGGCGGTTCCGCGTTCCAATTCGATGGCAGACTTTTGACGGGAAAGTATTCGGTCAGCTTGTCCTCCCAGTCGAGTCGAAACGACAGGTATCGGTCGTTCGGAGAGAGTGGCGTCAGATGAACAAACAATTCCAAAGCCGCGAGCGATTCGTGTTCACTGACGTAAACGACTGCGGTGCCTCGCGAGTTCCATCGGCCGCCGTAAACACGAGCGCCTTCGCCGGTAAATGCGCTCCTAACGCGGGCGGCGCGAACGATTCGCCACGCCGATGGCATTAGGTATAGACGCTGTATTCGATGCGCCCTAACAAGTTCTCGACCTCGCGTGCGCCTGTCTCAGTGCTCGCATAGTCGAGCGGAACGGCACCGCCGAGACCGACCTGTGGGTGTTTCAGCCATGCTCGCGCTTTTTCGGCATCGCCGAAAACTGTTGTCGCCTGTCTAAGCAATCGCGAAAAACGAACAACTTTGTCCGATTCATCCGGAGACAGTCGCCCCGCCGCTTTACGCCGCTGCAAAGTGGATCGCGAAATGCAAAGTTTCGCCGCGAGCTTCTCAAATGGCAGGTCGAGGGTGTCTTGCAGAGTCTTCAGCTCAGCAAAGCGCAGGCCCTTCTGAATTTGATGAATGAGGTCTGTCGGATGGCTTGCTTTTAGCGAATGCGTTCTCTTTTCCAGCGTAGCGGCCTTCATAGCTCTCTGATTCAATTGACACAATATGATGTATCAATTGAGCCGGTCAAGTCCCTTCTTTTAGCTCCGAGAAGCCGTTCTCAATTAAACGCGGCGATGGCTTCTTAGTTGTCAAAAGATCACGCCGAAGATGCCATGCTCTTCGTCGGCGATACCGGCAGTGAAATACATCCAGCCATCGACCAGTAAAAGACCCCACAAGCCCTCAAACTGGAGTGGGATGTTGAAGATGTCTTTCGGTCTGCCGATAAAGTTTCCGTTGCTCGGATCGTAAACATTAATGCGGCCATCGCCGAAATTGCCTACCCAGAGCTGCCCATTCGCAATCTCGAGCCCCCACGGCGCGTTGAGATTTCCATGAGAGACCAACCGCCGAAGCAGGTGGCCATGCGTGTTGAAGACATCTATGAAACCGCAGCCTGGGCAAGGGACGTCATCCTCTCTGTCGGCGTCTTGTTTCGCGTAAGTAACAACTACGTTGCCGTCAAAATTACGAATTCCGAACGGCGCATAACCTGCTGGAATATTTGGATCAGCGAACGGAAATCCGGTCACCTGGAGAACAAAGTTTTCGTTGTAGGTCTCGACGTGGCCGGAGTGAAAGTTGGTTACATAAAGAAAATTGTGATTATTGGTCACGCCCATTGCCACGCCTTTGTAGATCGCGCCCGTGGCGCCTCTGTCCACAGCCCTAAAGGCATGATTGTTATTAAGGTTCGGATTCCAGCCCGAGATCATTCCGTCTTCGCTTACAAAAATGAGCTTGGCGGCAAGGTTGTTTATTCCGTTGCTGACGCGAAAGAACGAAGTGTTGTTCCAGACAGTGTCGGTTGGGTTCGCGCCTTCGGTATTGGATGCGCTGCGCGGAATCGTGATCACGTGCGGATTCGCAAAGCCGGGCGCCGGCGTGCCGTCCCGGCAATACTCCGTCGCAACTCCGGTTCCGTTGTCGACGACAAATATCGTGCTCCAGTTTGAGCGCGCCATGCCCCAAGGATTTACGACGTGCGAATCAGTTAATTCAGCAACGCCGTGGATATCCGATTGGAGGTTTTCCCAATCGAAACCACTCGCCCGAGAGAAGCCGGCGCTAATGAACAAAGCCGCTGCACCGAATAGAACAGTTCTTAATGGAGTAGTGGTGATTTTCATAAAGAATCTCCTTTGATTTATTTGCGTAGCGCACGCGCGCCCGCTTGCGGCTCTGCGTTTAGAGAAGCCCAACGCGATGGTCTCCCACGTCGCCGCGATCATCGCAGATGAAACTCCGCGAATCTGCGGAAGTTGCGTATCAATTCTCAATCGTGCGGCTCAACTCGCCGCCGGGCTTGATGGCTGCTGTGTATTGAAATGCGGGGTCGCTCTAGGCGGCGATCTGGCCGAGAACCGCGCGCAGTTCGTGAAAATCCACCGGCTTCGCGAGGTGGAAATCGAATCCGGCTTTTCTGCCGCGCTCGACGTCATCACGCGCTGCAAAGCCGGAAAGCGCTACGGCTTTGACGGCGCCTTTCCGTTTTGCTTCTGCAATGACATCGTAGCCATTCCCGTCTGGCAGCGCGATATCACACAGCACAACGTCGAACTCTTTGGCGTTGATCAGGTCCAGCGCGCTCCGGGCATCATCAGCCGTAGAAATGTCGTGGCCGAAATGATTCAGAAGCCGGGATAACGCCTGGAGGGTGTCGCTGTGATCCTCTACGACCAGGATGCGCAAACTCTTGCCCGAATTATACTCTTCCCTCGATCGGTCCTCGCTCATCTCTTCCAAAATCCCCCGAAGCCCTATAATCGGATTTTGCGTCGCGTCCAGATGCAATTTGGGCGTTACCGAAATCTTACAGTTGGAAAAACGTCCGGAGCCGATGCAGGAACTTGGCCGTGTATTGGCGTTCTGTTAATGCATGCTCGTCCGTGCTTGTAGCTTCTTTCAGGATCCCTTCGGTTTCCATTTTTCGCTGCGCAAGCAATTGACTCAATTGCTCCATGCAGCCTGGGGCGCCGTTTAGCACTTCGGCCATCACGGGTTTTCCGATTTCCATCACGTAGCAATCGCCGTCTGCGCGGACGGTGGCGCTCCGCGGTTCG
>JBKPBJ010000240.1:0-7297 GCA_046726875.1 Verrucomicrobiota bacterium | reverse complement strand
TGAAAGTTACGTCGAGTATCAACCGCTCGGACCTGTGCTCGCGGTGATGCCGTGGAATTTTCCCTTCTGGCAGGTGTTTCGATTTGCCGCGCCGGCGCTGCTGGCCGGCAACGTCGGCTTGCTTAAGCACGCATCAAATGTCCCGCAGTGCGCGCTTGCGATTGAAGAAATCTTTTGTCGCGCTGGATTTGAAGACGGCGTTTTCCAAACGCTGCTCATTGAGCCGGAGCAGGTGGAAAAACTGATCGTCGATGCGCGCGTCAAAGCCGTAACGGTGACTGGCAGCGAAAAAGCCGGAGCCGCCGTCGCGAGCGCGGCCGCACGTGAGATCAAGAAAAGTGTACTCGAGCTAGGCGGCAGCGATGCATTTATCGTGATGCCGAGCGCAGACTTCGAATCGGCGTTGAGCACAGCGGTCAAAGCGCGCACCATTAACACCGGGCAATCCTGTATTGCCGCGAAGCGATTCATCATCGCGGACGAAATTCACGAGCAGTTCCTTCAACAATTAGTTGAGCGGATGCGCGCCCTCAAGGTTGGCGACCCGATGGATCCGGAGACGGAACTCGGTCCACTTGCGACGGAACATATCCTCGAAGGCGTGGACGACCAGGTGCAGAAAACAATCGCCCAAGGCGCAAAATTATTGACCGGCGGCAACCGAATTCACGGTCCGGGATTTTTCTACGAGCCCACGGTTCTCATTGATGTGCCGAAAGAGTCGCCGGCGTACCGCGAAGAGGTCTTCGGCCCGGTCGCAGCTGTTTTCCGCGTGGGCGATGCCGACGCGGCCGTCGAACTCGCGAACGACACCACATTCGGTCTCGGCTCGAGCGCGTGGACTAGGAATCGCGAAGAGCAGAAACTTTTCGCGTCCGAGCTGGACAGCGGAATGGTTTTCATCAACGCGATGGTCGCCTCCGATCCGCGGCTGCCATTCGGCGGCGTAAAACGCTCCGGTTTCGGCCGCGAACTGGGCGCCGCCGGCATGCGCGAATTCACGAACACGAAAACGATCTGGATTTCGTGAGCCTTGTAGAACTGGCCGTCGATCCGATTGGGCTGAGCGGTCCGATGCTTAAAGCTCCTTTGCGAATCGAAAGCCTGTTTTGAGATAACCGACTGCGGTGTAAAACTGGTGTGCCTCTTCGCGCTCGAATCGCGTTGTTAGACTCACTCGTCTCACTCCCCTGTTTGCAAAATCTTTCTCCGCCGCGAAAAGGAGCGCACGGCCGATTCCGCTGCGTCGGAGTTCCTTCGAAACCACCAGCGCGATAATTTTCCCAGAAGGATCGTTATGCTCGTGACTAACGTGCGTGAGCGTGCCGACCATTCCGCAAATTTGATTGTCAATTTCGCCGATAAACGTGCGGCAGCGCGCATCGCTCAGGATTGATTCCAAGCGCTGTCGCATTTCGGCAGCGCTTGTTTCGTACCCAAGCTCGCACATGAGTTGCGCGAGCGCCGCCGCATCCTTCATCTCGGCGGCACGAATCGCAAGATCAAACACTCGCTCGTTAGGCAAGATGGAACGCGGCTCTGAAGGCGTCGCAGTTATGTGGAGATTGATTCAGGCGAGCCGCCGTTGATTCCGACGAAGCCTTCCCGCTCCAGATGCAAAATGATCTCTTGCGCAGCTTCCTCGGGTGACAGCTCTGCTGTGTCCACTGTGACTTCGGCATCGGTGGGCTCTTCGTAGGGATCGGATATGCCGGTAAATTCCTTTAGAATCCCGGCACGAGCTTTGGCGTAGAGGCCTTTTCGGTCGCGCTGCTCGCAAACTTCTACCGACGTGGAAAGGTGCACCAGGATGAAGCCACCTAATGGCTCGATCATTGCCCGGACGTCCTTGCGTGTGGAATCGTAGGGTGCAATCGGCGCGCAGATGGCAATGCCGCCGTTTTTCGTAATTTCGGAGGCAACATAGCCAATGCGACGAATGTTGATGTCGCGGTGTTCCTTCGAAAAACCGAGTTCTGAAGAGAGATGTTTCCGCACAAGATCGCCGTCGAACAGTGTCACCGGCCGGCCGCCCATCTCGAGGAACTTAATCATGAGCACGTTGGCAATCGTCGATTTACCTGCACCGGAAAGACCGGTAAAAAACACAGTCAATCCTTGTTTGTGCCGCGGTGCGAAAGTACGCCGTAGTTCGCGCGCGATTTCGGGAAAAGTGAACCAAGCCGGAATCTCGCGCCCGTCGCTTAACCGGCGCCGCAACTGTGTGCCTGAGAGATTGAGCACGCGCGAGCCGGAGGGGACTTCGTTTTCGGGGAAATATTTGTCCCTGTCTTCCACATAGACCATCATTTGGAAGGGTACCATTTCGACGCCGATCTCCGTTTGATGTTTGCGGAACAGCTCCTGCGCTTCGTACGGTCCGTAGAACGGCTTGCCATCGGCATCGTTGCCTGGCCCAGCGTGATCGCGGCCGACGATGAAATGCGAGCAGCCGTGATTTTTTCGAATGATCGCGTGCCAGATCGCTTCGCGCGGTCCGCCCATGCGCATGGCTAACGGCAATAAGGCCAGCTTCGCCGTGCCGCGCGGATATTTGGAGACAAGCAACTGGTAGCAACGGACGCGCGTGAAGTAGTCCACATCACCGGGCCGGGTCATGCCGACGGACGGATGAATCAGAAGGCTGGCTTCAACCCGGCTCGCGGCACGAAACGTCAGTTCCACGTGCGCGCGATGCATTGGATTGCGCGTCTGGAACCCGACGATCCGGCGCCAGCCCAGGCGAACGAACTCCGCGCGCAGGTCCGACGGTGTAAGCCGAAGAGCGCGGAAATCGTAATGGGTGGGCAGTTGCAAACCTTCCACGCGCCCACCCAGGTACCAGCCATGCCCTCTGTTCAGGAGATAATCGACACCGTGATGCACTGTGCTAGTGGTTCCAAAAACAGCTTGTGCTTCGGCCTTGCGGTCAGGCTGCCAGACATCCTCCACATATAATACCGCGAGCATCACGCCCTCAGAATCGCGCAGCGCCACCTTGCTGCTCCCGGATTTCAGCGATTTCGCAAACGCGTCCGGTACATCAAGCGTAATCGGGATGGGCCAAATCAAGCCGTTGGTCAATTTCATGTCATGACAGACGCGCTCGTATTCGTCGCGATTCATGAAACCGCGCAGCGGTGAGAAGCCGCCGCTAAGCAGAAGCTCGAGATCGCGAATTTGTCGACTGGTCAGGTCCCAGGAGGGAAAATCTTTGGAGCGCGCTTTGAGTTCGGCGGCGTTCTCCGGGTCGAGCTTAAGGTCGACCAGTTCGCCGCCATGCGGGGCAATGAGATGGCCATGAGATTTTGCAGTGTCGATATTCATTAGGAAGAGCGCTTCTATACTATTGAGAGCGGTACGTCGCAATCAGGACCGACCAAGTGAGCAAGAACCAACGCCCACAACCAAGTTGCGTGTCCAAACCGGTATCTTAACGTCTCGTATGCCAGAAACACATGCAACGGCTTACGATTCCAAGATCGAGGGGAACGTGATTTTCACCCGATTCGATGCCGCGCTCAACTGGGTCCGGAAGAATTCGCTTTGGCCCATGCCCATGGGCTTGGCCTGTTGCGCTATCGAGTTGATGGCCACGGCTGCGTCGCGATTCGATATCTCGCGATTCGGCGCGGAAGTGATGCGTTTCTCGCCGCGTCAATGTGACGTGATGATCGTTGCGGGCACCGTCACGTATAAGATGGCACTGGCGGTGAAAAGAATTTATGAGCAAATGCCGGAACCGAAATGGGTGATCGCCATGGGCGCGTGTGCATCCACCGGCGGAATGTATCGCTCCTACGCCGTGTTGCAGGGAATTGATCAGCTTTTGCCGGTCGACGTTTACATCTCCGGCTGCCCGCCTCGCCCGGAAGCGTTGCTCGCGGGCTTGATGAAATTGCAGGAAAAAATTTCAGGCGAACGCGCCCTGAGAGACCAGGCACCGAACTTGGCAGAAAAACTCGAGGAAGCGCTGGCGTGAAGTCTGTTCTGTCATTCCGAGCGAACTCGAGGGGTCCCGGTGCACCGCGATTCGATATAGCTACGAGATTCAAAGCCTGGCCTCGCCGAGTGCGTCGGCTGCGTTGCAGCTTCGACTCCGCTTCGATCCGCTCAGAATGACCCCGTGTCGCGCTTCGCTATGACTGCGAAAGAACTGTTCGACTCGTTCGAGAAATCGTTCGGTGAGAAACTTCAGCATAGAATCGATTTTTGCGGCGAAACGAGCTTTACAATTGCCACAAGCGATCTCCGTGACATCGCAAAATTCTGTCGCGAACAGCTCTCATTTGATTACTTGCTCGACATCACCAGCATCGACAATTTCGGCGAAGAGCCACGATTCGAAATCGTGTATCACTTATACTCGATGCCACATGCCGTACACCTTCGATTGAAATCGAAACTCTCGGAAGAAGTCGGTGCGCTCGATACCGTTTCAGATATCTGGCCGACGTCCAACTGGCACGAACGCGAGATTTACGACATGATGGGTATCAAGTTTAACGGGCATCCCGATCTGCGTCGTATTTTGATGTGGGACGGCTACCCATTCTTCCCGTTGCGAAAGGATTTTCCACTCGCAGGATTGCCGAGCGAAATGCCCGACGTCGCATTCACCAAAGTCACACCGCTGGAAGGCGGTCCCTTCGTTACAGTTCCAAGTACTGCAGGTTCAAAAGACCGCGAGCCGCGCGCACGGCCGCGGGAACTGTAGCGCGTCTGGTCAGACGCCTCGTTCTCAATCACGTCAAGCAGCTGAGATCGGCGGAGCGGTTTCGGGCTTTTGCGTGGCAACCATCACGTCGGGGCGCACCGCTTCGTCGCGCAGAATGGCAGTCGTCTTTCCACTCGGCTTTGGGTAGGCGATGCGACTGTGCAACATCGATAGAAGGGTGAACCGGAATCGGTCGGCGATCGTTTTCAATTCGCCGAGTGTGAGATCGCATTCGTCCAATTGCCGGTCGCTGATGCGCTCTTCGATAAGTTCATTCACCAGGGTTTCGATTTTTTGCGGCGTCGGTTTCACTAGACTGCGTGAAGCGCTTTCGACTGTATCGGCGAGACTGACGATTGCGCTCTCTTTCGTCTGCGGTTTCGGTCCGCTGTAACGAAAACTTTCTTCGTGCACCTGAGGGACGTCGTCTTCGCGCAGCCTCATGATTTTGCCACCTGCGAGCGCGTCTTGATGCTGTTGGAGCGCCCGTTGATAAAAATAACGGACGAGCGACGTGCCGTGATGCTCCTGAATAATGTCGATGATGCGCTGGTTTAACCGGTGCTTGAGCGCGAGGTCCACGCCTTCCTTCACATGCGCGATGATGATCAACGCACTCATGCTCGGCGCGAGGTCATCGTGCGGGTTGCGCCCAAAAGCCATGTTCTCGGTGAAGTATTCCGGTTTCACCAGCTTGCCGACGTCGTGGAAGTAAGAGCAAACGCGACAAAGCGTCGCATTGGCGCCGATCGCTTCCGCGGCAGCTTCGGCGAGATTCGCTACGACAAGACTATGGTGGTACGTGCCCGGTGCTTCAATCGTCATTCGCCGCAACAACGAGTGATTGAGATCCGATGCTTCCAACCAAGAAATATCGGTCGTGATTCCAAACAGATTCTCGAGCATGGGCAGTGCGCCGCCGACAATCGTCGCCGTCACAATGCCGTTGCCAATGGCAAGCGCGCTTTGCACTGCTAGCATGCCCCAATCGTTAGCTGCCGGGTAAAACCAGTTGATTGGCCCAATCAAACCGAACGTTAGCGACAACAACCAGATCGCGAGCCCAACACAAAGTCCGGCGCGAATCAGTTTACTGCGCCGTCGCACCTGGAGCGTGAGAGAGACAGCTGTAAATCCGCTGATCAGACTGGTTATCAAAAGAGGGGCATCGATGGGACCAAACAACATGCTACTCCACAGGCTCACGAAGAACGCCGCGTAAAGCCCGTGCTGCCGGCCGAGCAGAACGCTCAGCACCAGCGGCGCAAAAGCATATGGTGTAATCAATCCGGCCGTTTCCGGTCTCAAGAAGCGGTAACTGCCGCTGTTGCAAACCACCAGCAGCAATTTGGTGACCGCCAACTGTACAAAAATAACTCCGAAGACGAGAAGAATTCGCGAGTTTTGCTCGAAGCTCTTTGGCTGATTGATCCAAAGCTGCGTGATCGCAGTGGCCAGGACCAGGAGCGCAATGACGTAATTCTTCGTTGGCTCCGGTTGTTGACCGCTAAAGACGAGGAAAGCCAGACCACCAGCGAACAGCGCAAAAATGAATACCTTTACATGCGTCGAGCATTCCAGGTTGCGCATCAGTTCACTGTTCGACCGGCGGCGGCGGCGTTTGCGCGAGGCGAGGCCGCGTTTCACCAGTCGACCACGTTTGAGGAAATCGAACATGTCTGTCGTTACTTTCGAGATTCGGGCGCGCGGTGCGCCTCATAGGCTCCGATAATGGCGCGCACCAGTTCATGCCGGACAACGTCCCGCTCGGTGAAGTAGACAGTAGCAATCCCCGGAACGTTTTTCAAAGCTTGCAACGCTTCGAGCACGCCGGAGCGTTTATTTGCCGGCAAATCAACTTGTGTGACGTCGCCGGTCACGACGCATTTGGAATTCAAACCGATTCGCGTCAGCAACATGAACATCTGCTCAGTGGTTGTGTTTTGGGCTTCATCAAGAATGACAAAGGCGTTGCTCAAAGTGCGTCCACGCATATACGCAAGCGGAGCCACTTCGATCGTTTGGCGCGCGATCGCCCGCTCCATTTCTTCCGGCTCAAGCATCTCCCGTAAGGCATCATAAAGTGGACGCAGATAAGGGAGGATCTTTTGTTCCAAGTCGCCCGGCAGAAAACCCAGTGCTTCCCCCGCTTCCACCGCAGGTCGGGTCAAAATAATGCGTGCCACCTGTTCCTTCTTTAACGCTGCCACAGCCATCGCGACTGCAAGATAGGTTTTGCCGGTCCCAGCGGGTCCGATCCCAAACACAACGTCATGCTTCTGAATCGCCTCCACGTATGCTCGCTGATTGGCACTCCGTGCTATGACAGGAGGCTTGCGACTCGATGTTACGATTTTGGTCGCAACAATGTCGCTAAGAGTCTCATCGCGTTCTTCAGTCACAGCCTTGAGCGTGTAATTGAATTCGTGTTTCTGAATATCAACGCCTTGTTGCCGCGCTTGCTCAAGCTGTTGAAACACCTGCTGGGCCTTGTCGACCCGGCTCGGGTCGCCTTCCAGTTTCACCCAGCCTTCGCGCGTCGTCACTTTGACGCCTAACGAGTCCTCGAGATTCTTCAAA
>JBKPBJ010000239.1:0-5486 GCA_046726875.1 Verrucomicrobiota bacterium | reverse complement strand
AGAAACCAAACCTTAGAAAGAAAAACCTATGCAAACCACACAACTAGTAACCAACTCAATCAATCGTTTAGCAGCCGCGGCAGCCTTTGGCTTAACACTCGTTTTCCAGCCAATGATTGCTTCAGCTGATCCGCAGGTGTTCGAAGCGTCCGGGGCCACGCCAGCGGATATCCAGACCGCGGTAGACGCCTTCCGGAATTTTGGCGATTTCGGAACCAACAACGGGATAGGCGGCACATTTCCCCATGGCCGCCGCGAGATCAACTGGGACGGGGTTCCAGACGCTCGCTCCGCACCGAACCTGCTGCCGGCGAATTTTTTCAACAACAACTCGCCGCGTGGAGTCGTGTTCTTCACTCCAGGGACGGGCTTCGAGGTAAGCGCCAACCTTGTCAATCCAACAAACACTCCGGTCAGATTTGGAAATATTAACCGTGTTTATCCCGCGCTGTTCAACACGTTCAGTCCTCAGAGGCTCTTCACTGCCTTAGATAGCACCATTACGGAAAACCTGTTCTTCATACCTGGAACTGCACAAGCGGCAACGGTCAAAGGGTTCGGCGCTGTGTTCACCGACGTGAATGATAACCACAGCACGAAGATCGAATACTTTGATGTTAATGGTAACCTGCTTTTTAGCCGGAACGTGCTGCCCGCGCCTAATCATCGCGGAGGGCTGTCGTTCTTGGGAGTCGGGTTTGACACAGCCAGCGTTTTTATGGTCCGAATTACCTCTGGCGATCGCGTCTTGAAAGCACCCAACTTCGATGTCGTCGTAATGGATGACTTCATCTACGGCGAGCCACAAGCCTTACAGTAAGCCCTGCGTCGTTATGAGCAACCATCGCGTGGAGTGGGACGCGCCTTAATCGGCGCTCCCCTCACGCGAGCAGCAGTGTAAAAGAAAAACTTAAAAACCGGAAATAACGGCGATGAAAACAATAATTTCTTCTCACGATTCACTTCTCACGATTTTCAGTTCGCAACCCCGTCTCAGTCTCACCGCGCTAACCCTTGCCGCCTTTGCGTTTGTCCAGAGCGGGGAAGCGCTCAATCCGCCTCCGAATGGCGCCTATGCTGGTGGCAATACACCAGAAGGCCAGAACGCACTCTTGAACCTCACCACCGGCGTAGACACGTTAAGAACGGCGAGTTGGCCTTCTTGCGTGTTGCCAGCTTACCAGCGGCACATTCAACACAGCAGTTGGTCTGCTTTCAGTCGAGAGCAACACCGAGGTCAAATTCTAACACGATCGAGCAATTCTTAGAGTGCCGCTGATAGCGAGAAAAAACTGCAAAGCCGTGGCGGGTTTGAGCGGGTCTCCCCGGTTACGCACATGAACCGGCACAAACATTAACACGCCGGAAATAACGAAAACGAGAAAACCAAACCTTAGAAAGAAAGAACCCATGCAAACTAAACCCGTAGTAATTAACTCAAACGTTCGTGCCACTGTCATCGCCGCCTTTGGCGTGCTGTCGATGGTGTTCGCAGTCAGCGAGACTGCTCAGGCACAAGCCAATCAACCCACGCCACTCGTATTCCAAGCTGCAGGACCAGATGCTGCGTCCATTCAGAGCACAGTCGATGCATTCCGCGCTGCATTGGGGGACAACCATGGCAACGATCCAGGCCCGCTCCAAAAGGGTCGGCGTGAGATCAACTGGGACGGTGGCAACCCCAACGTTCTGGCTACGACCGCCCCGGTAAATCCGTTCCTCACGTTTCTGAATACCCGAGGCAGCCAGTTCAAAACACCCGGGTTGGGGCTTTCGCAGGCTCCTCCGTCCGGCGGGCCTCAGGGTGGGTTGGCGGTGCTCTTTGGCAATCCCAGCTATGCCAAAATCTTCAGGGCCTTCAGCCTGTCGCGGTTGTTCACCCCTGTGGGGAGCAACATCACCGAAGCCTCCTTCTCCATACCGGGTACCAATGGCACTGCCCCGGCAGCAGTCAGAGGCTTCGGCGCGGTGTTCACAGATGTTGACCAACCAAATGGAGTCGGCGCTGTCACGAAGGGCGGTAGCACGCTCATCCAGTACTTCGACCGCAACGGCAGACTGCTATTCAACAGTTTCGTTCCGGCCGCACCGGGCGATGGAGGCCTGTCCTTCTTCGGCATCAAGTTTGACGACGCCCGCATCGCATCGGTCCGGATCCAGGCAGGCAACGTTGCCCCGGGGCCGAACGACGACGCGCAGCATGACATTGTCATGATGGACGATTTCATCTACGGCGAGCCAGAGCTCATTAAGTGAGGTGAGATTCCACGGTAGATACTATGAGACGCCGCCCAACCTGAACGTTACGGCCTCAACCCATAGAATCTAACGAGAATAAAACGAGCTGCCGGGCGAGAAACGAGTCCCCGGCAGCTCATCGCCGTTCTGCTACAGCATGCGTTTCGGCGAGCCGCCGAAAACCAACACGCGAGCCGCGTGTTCTCCCCACAGATCACTACGTTACGCGAAAGAAAATTTCTCTGTGTCCTCTCTGTCCTTCGTGGTAAACATGACATGATCTTTTTATGAGCACGCGCGAACAAATCGACAAAGAACTCAGCTCGAATGATTCGGATGAGAACACTGGATTCAACGGCGCGGAGCTGAGCGAGTCTGTTCTCGCGCGCGATTGGAACTCACCAGAAGAGGATCCTGCATGGTCAAACCTGTAGCAGGCGAAATCGTTGTCGTACCGTTTCCGCGAACCGATAGCGGAAAGCGGCGGCCCGCATTGGTCATTGCCGATCTTCCCGGCGCAGATTTGATTCTCTGCCAGATCACCAGCCGCGCCCACTGGGATTCTTTCGCCGTTCCGCTGGATAAAAGCGATTGTGAGCGCGGCCAACTCGATCAGCCCTGTTTCATTCGTCCGCAACGACTTTTCACAGTCGAACAACACGTCATTCTTCACTCAGTTGGAAAAGTGACGGTCGAGAAATTCGACGAGGTGTTTAAGAAAGCGCGCGCTCTTTTTATCGACTGATGCAAGGTGGAACGGCCGCCGCGGTGACTCCTCAACGCGTTGAATCGAGAGTTTCTGTAGAAGCAGCCGTGTCGGCTGCAATTCTCCAATAAACGCAGGCGACACGCGTGCCGCTACAGCTAAGATCGCCGGCGCGGCTTGACATTCCCCGGCGCGTCGAGCAACAAAGGAGCGCCGGATGAACTTTCTCACACGCCGTTTCGCCCACGCTCCGGAGGGAACGGCTGCGCTGTTCTTCATTCAGATCTTTGCGACGCTCGGCTTCGCCGTTCTCTACTCGACCCTGGTTCTCTACGCGACAAAGCATCTGCATCTCGGGGTGAAAGAGGCCACTACGTTGATGGGTGTGTTCGGCGCCTTCAACTACGGCCTGCACCTCTTCGGCGGCTACCTGGGCGGCCGTTTCCTCTCGAATCGCAACCTGTTCGTCGGGAGCATGGGGCTGCAGGTGATCGGCTGCGGATGCGTCGCGTTCGGCACGCTCCCGTCGCTCTACATCGGTCTCGCCCTATTCCTCACCGGCAGCGGTCTCAACGTTACTTGCATCAACATGATGCTCACGCAGCGCTTCACCCCGGAGGACCCGCGCCGCGAAGGAGCATTCCTCTGGAATTACGCCGGCATGAATGTCGGCTTTTTCGTCGGGTTCAGCGCGGCCGGTTATTTCCAGGCAACCCAGAGTTACTCGAGCCTCTTCATCTTCGCCACGCTCGGCAACTTCGTCGCCATCATCCTCGCCGTGCTCACTTGGAGGACTCTCGGCGATCGCAGCACACCATTGCTCGATAAAACGCCGAAGCAGTTCCGGATGCGCCAGCTCGCCGGCATCGCCATTCTAATCGGCCTCGTTCCCGTCGTGTGGTTCATGCTCCAGCGGACCGGCGGCACCGAGACGATCATCAAGGGAATCTGCGCCGCGGTCGCGCTCACACTCATCTATCTGACGGTCCGCCATCGCGATCGGCGCGAGCAGCGCAACATGACGGCCTACCTGATTCTGACCGTCGGCTCGCTGATGTTTTGGTCGCTCTACCAGATGGCACCGAGCGGTCTCACGCTGTTCGCGATCACCAACGTCAACTTGATGGTGGGTCCCGTGAAGATTCAGCCGCAGTGGATTCAGAACATCAACACAGTTTGCATCGTGCTCGGTGGACCGGTGTTTGCGGCGCTGTTTACCCGCATGCGCACGCGCGGGTGGAGAATCGACATACCGCAGCAGTTCGCGGCATCGCTGCTATTGATGGCGCTCGCCTTTTTTCTTCTCCCGTTAGGCATCAAGCTGGCCGGCGCAGACGGCAAAAGTGCGTTCGTCTGGCTATTCCTGAGCTACGTGCTGCAAAGCATCGGTGAACTGCTCATCTCTCCCATCGGCTACGCGATGATCGGCAAGCTCGCGCCGAAGCAGTATCAAGGCGTGATGATGGGCGCTTGGATGCTGTGGACCGGCCTCGCGTCACTATTTGCCGGCGACTTTTCGGGGATGATCCCCGAGCCGACCGGCACCACGGCGGTCGCCACTAACCCCGGCTACGCGAAGCTGTTCGCCGAGCTTGGCGCCGGCAGCCTCGTAGTTGGTGTTGCGCTCGTCATGTTGATCCCGTTCCTGCGCAAGCTGATCACCGACAAGGTCGAGGCGCCTCCCATCGAAGCGGCTACCGTCGTTCCCGTCGCTTGAACGGAGCGCACGCCCAAAGCGGGGTTTAGACGACTACCAGTTTGTCGCGTTAATTGCCAAGGTTCATAGACCGACCCCAACTTTTCCTTGGGAAAATTGCGGCGGCGAGTCGAGGCCTTGCGCGGCTAGGAGTAAAGCTCAACGCGTCGGGCTGCTGTTGCCTGCTCGCGCTTTTTTCGCTTCGTCGATCACGCGCTGTTCGATCTCCCGCGGCATTTCTTCGTAGCGACTGAATTGCTCGGAGTGAACGCCGCGTCCGCCGGTGAGCGAGCGCAGAATACTCCCGTAGCGGTAGAGTTCCATCGCGGGAACGTCGGCGCGGATGATTTGAAATCGTCCCTCGGTGTCTGTGTCGAGAATTCTCCCGCGACGGCTGGAAAGATCGCCCACGACTTTGCCCATGCAATCTTCGGGAATGCGCACCTCGATCTCGTTGATCGGTTCGAGCAAACAGGGCCGCGCTTTCATGAACGCTTCCTTAAACGCCCAATAGCCCGCGATCTGGAATGCGATGTCCTTCGAGTCCACCGGGTGCATCATGCCGTCGTAAAAATTCGCCTCCACGTCCACGACGTGATAGCCGGCGAGAATCCCTTCGGCGCATGCCTTTCCGACGCCCTTCTCGACCGACGGCACGAACACGCGGTCCACATTCTGGCCTGAAAGTGATTCGCGGAACGCGATACCGGAGTTGCGCGGCGCGGGCGCGAGCTTGAGCGCGACTTCGGCGAATTGCCCCGCGCCGCCGGTTTGCTTCTTATGTCGATACGTGTGGTCCGCGCGGCCATGAATCGTTTCGCGAAACGGCACACGCGGCTGGATGAG
>JBKPBJ010000238.1:0-2535 GCA_046726875.1 Verrucomicrobiota bacterium | reverse complement strand
CAGAATGCCGTCGGCGCCGATGCCGCGGTGCCGATCACACAAATGCGCGATTTGGTTGCGATCCAAATTGATGTCTCCTGTCCTGTTATCAAACAGGATAAAATCGTTCCCAGCGCCATTCATTTTCGTGAAGCGCAGCATCAATGATGATTGTAGCGGCGGTTTTTTTTTTGTCATGTCTGGCGTAGTCGTCTGGCGGTAAACCCACCGCGGGCGTCATCCTAAGCGAAGGGAAGCGCAGTCGAAGGATCCCGCAGAATCACCCGTTGTGTAAGCTCAACGGGGTTGAAAGCCTGGCCTCGCCCCGAAAGCATTCGGGGCTGCGTTGCAGCCTCGACTTAGCTCGGAATAACGGGAGGGCATTGCCACATGCGATTTCAACGCTTATTTATGCGCCGGTGAAGAAGCTCTGTGTATGCATTGTCACGGCGTTTATTGCTGTCACGCCCCAATTGTCGTTCGCCGGCGATTACAATGACCTGGTCCTGGAGCAGGTCAGGCAGATGCCGAAAGGCGGTCGTTACTCTGTTTCGCATTTTGCAAAGATTCGCTTGCAATCATCGGCACATTTTGAGTCTGGGAAATTCTTTATCATTCCTTCGGGGCCGAGTTTCTGTTCGGGCGCGACGTATCTGGTGTTTATCAGAACGATCGAAGCTTTGCGCGAACGTGGTCAGCTTCGTCTGGACTACGGCACGCTTGAGCGCCTGATCATTCGCGACCAGCACGATGGAGAAGGCGTTTGGGGCCGCTGGAACGCAAATGGCCCGGGCACCGCGCGTCTGTTTCACGAGCTGCGGCTCGGTCGAAATTTCGACAGTATCGATCAGGCCAAGCCTGGCGATTTCATGAAGATTTTCTGGTCGCGCGCGGTTGGCAGAAACGAGCACGGACATTCCACGATTTTCCTGGGAACGGAGAATCGGCCGGACGGCCAGTACGTTCGTTATTGGTCGAGCAATATTCCGTCCGGTTACGGCGAGAAGAGCGTGCCTCGAAGCAAAATCGCGTACGCGATTTTCTCGCGTCTCGAAACCCCGGGCAATCTGGAGCGAATCACCAGCGCGCCTTTTGTTGATACCTATTTATCGTCTCTATTGCGCAGTCGTTCCAGCATTTCAGAAGCTGGCGCGAAGTGCGGGCTGTAGGTGTCTGTTGTTAAATCCTCGCACTGCGGACTTGCTGAGCGTCTTGCCTACAGTGGCGCAGCAGCGTCGCGATTGAGCTCCGCGGCTTTTTATCGCGTGCCCGACAATTACGGCAACACAAATGGGCTTGCCATTGTTAATGAAGATATCTAAAACGAGGGCATGCTTCTCGAAACCTTAAAACGTCATTGGTGGGTTCCAGTTTTACGGGGTGTCGCTGCAATCATCTTCGGAATAATGGCCTTCGCGTATCCCGGCCTAACCGTTGCAGTGCTAATCATGTTATTTGGGGCTTGGGTGCTGGTTGACGGTGTCTTTCGCGTGATCGGCGCGATCGGGCATCGTTCTTCCGATAAAGAGTGGGGATTTGATCTGATCATCGGGATTATAGGGATTATCATCGGAATCCTCACATTCATTCACCCTAAGATAACCGCTCTGGCGCTACTGATTTATATTGCGGCTTGGGCGCTCATGATTGGAGCAACGGAAATTTCGGTGGCGATTAAGCTGCGCCGCGAGATCAAAGGCGAATGGTTCCTCATTTTGATGGGGCTGTGCTCAATTGCCTTCGCAATTATGCTGTTGTGGAACCCGCTCCCCGGTGCTCTCGCTCTCGTGTGGCTCATCGGGTCCTACGCGATCGTGTTCGGAGTGTTGGGGATTATTTTCGGGTTTCGATTGCGCAGTCTACCTACGCCGCTCGCCGCTTGATCAGCGGTAAATCCTGTTTCAGTGGCTGTAGCTGAAGCGGTGAGCTTTTTGTGGTGTCGGAAAAGCAGCTTCCTCGGCTAGCGCACTTTTTGCGCGACGCAATCTGTGGTGGCGGGTTAATTGAAGAAAAATGCGGCTCAGTAGCACGGATTGCCCGATTACTCTACGGCGTTGGAATATGACCATGCCCATCTCACGCCTCGAATTCGCGACGGCCAGGAGAAAGCCATTCGTCTGAGGACCTCTGTATGAAGAAAGCTCCCCTTACTACAAGAACGCGGCTGCGAAACCGTTCGCAAACCAACCGAATTGAATTGGACACCGGACAACTGCTTGCGGCTTTGATGGCGTTCAAGCGCGGCGATTTTTCCGCGCGGCTGCCGGAGCATTGGACGGGCGTGCCTGGGAAGATTGCCGACACATTTAACGCGGTGATCAAGACGAATGAGCGCATGACGCGGGAATTGGAACGCATCGTGCATGTGGTCGGAAAGGAAGGCCGAATCACACAGCGGGCATCGCTGAACAACACGGCCAACAGTTGGGCCGATGCCATCGGATGCATCAATGTTTTGATCGAAGATCTGGTCCGCCCCACAAGCGAAATGGCACGCGTGATCGGCGCTGTCGCGAAAGGAGATTTGTCCGAAACGATGGCGACTAAGATCGAAGG
>JBKPBJ010000237.1:0-2742 GCA_046726875.1 Verrucomicrobiota bacterium | reverse complement strand
CAAGACGAATTGGCGGATCGACCTCGCCCGTGACCTCAGACCATTTTTCGAGATCGGCGAGGGTGTAGCGATCGGTAGTTTGTTGTTCTTCTTTCACGCGACGGCGTAGGTCTCATTAACACCCTGCTTTAGCTGGGTGTTGGACGCAAACCATGGCCTCCCAACCGCTTCAGCGGTTTAGAGCAGCGATGGAGAGAAACCGCTGAAGCGGTTAGAGCCGAGCGAGGTGTTTTTCGCACCGCGCTGAAGCACGGTGTCAATGAGAACTTACGGATCCAGGCGCGGTGAAGTTGTCGATCTGCACGTTCGCCGATAGCTTTGCTCGCTACAATGACCACTGAAACGGAAAGACCTTCGGATTTTATCCGCGACGTCATCGCGGAGGATCTGCGCACGGGGAAATACAAGCAAATCATCACCCGTTTTCCGCCCGAGCCGAATGGTTATCTGCATATTGGTCACGCGAAATCAATTTGCCTCAACTTCGGGATCGCGCGCGAGTTCGGCGGCATCTGCAACATCCGCATGGACGATACCAATCCGACGAAGGAGGAAGCAGAATACGTCAGGTCAATCATGACTGATGTGCATTGGTTGATCGACGGCTGGGCAAACAAACAACTCGGCGGCGCGCCGTTCTATGCCTCGGATTATTTCGATCGGTTTTACCAATATGCGGTAGAACTCATCCGCAAAGGCAAAGCATATGTTGATGACATGTCTCGCGAGGAGACGGACGAATATCGCCGAATCGGGAAGGCCAGCAGCTTTCGTGATCGTTCGATTGATGAAAACCTCGATCTATTTACGCGAATGAAAGAGGGCGAGTTTTCTGATGGCGCGCGCACGTTGCGGGCAAAGATCGATGTGAACGCGGCGAACGTCTGGCTGCGCGACCCGGTGCTTTACAGGATCCGGCACGCAACCCATCATCGCACCGGCGATAAATGGTGCATTTATCCGATGTATGACTGGGCGCATACGCTCAGCGATTACGTCGAAGGAATCACACATTCGATTTGCACCCTCGAGTTCGAAGTGCACCGACCGCTTTACGACTGGATCCTTGATGCGCTCGAAATTCCGGAACCGCGTCCGCACCAGTACGAATTCGCGAGGCTCAATCTGACATACACCGTGATGAGCAAGCGCAAACTGATCCAGCTCGTAAACGAAAAGCTCGTCAACGGCTGGGACGATCCGCGTATGTTAACCATTTCCGGGTTGCGCCGGCGCGGTGTGACGCCGACCGCATTGCGCAGCCTGGCCTACGACGTCGGAATCACAAAGTATCCGAGCATGACCGATATGGCCCTGCTGGAGCACACGGTGCGCGATGAACTCAATCGCACTGCAATGCGCCGCCTCGTTGTGTTACGGCCAATCAAAGTTGTGCTGACAAATTATCCGGAAGGACAAACCGAACAGCTGGATGCGATCAATAATCCCGAGGATCCAAGCGCCGGAACCCGCAAAATTCCATTCGGCCGCGAGCTTTACATTGAGCGCGACGATTTCATGGAAACGCCGCCGCCGAAATATTTTAGGCTTCGACCGGGCGGCGAGGTGCGGCTGAAATACGGTTACATCATCAAGTGCGAGGAAGTGGTGAAAGATGGCGCCGGCAAAGTGACCGAGTTGCGATGCAGTGTCGATCTCGACAGTAAATCAGGTGGACCGACTGCAGGCCGGAAAGTCAAAGGGACAATTCATTGGGTGAGCGCGGCGCATGCAATCGATGCGGAAGTCCGATTGTATGATCGGCTTTTCACTGTTCCAGAGCCGGATTCCGCCTCCGCCGAAGGCTCTGGCGCGACAGGGCCGACGCGCGATTTCAAATCGTTCATAAATTCAAATTCGCTGGAAGTAGCGAACGCAAAATGCGAACCAACACTTGCGACTGCGCGGCCGGAAGAGCGCTATCAATTCGAGCGCCTCGGCTATTTCACGTTCGACCCCGATTCGACGTCGCAAAAACAAATCTGGAACCGTACGGCCACGTTGAGAGACACCTGGGCCAAGCTCAAGTAACTTAAGCATCTTGCTTGATTCGTCGGGCAGGCTTCCCAGCCTGCCGAGCCGCACTCGCCAAGCAGGGATGCTTGGTTTACGAGACAGGCTTGAAGCCTGTGTTACAACACCAGCGCGCGGTCGATGCGCGCTAGCACTTTTTCTTTCCCGAGAACTTCGAGCAAGTGATACAGGCTCGGTCCCACGTTGCTACCAGTCGCCGCGAGGCGTGTGGGGTGAACGATTGCGCCGAGTTTTATGCCGAGCTTTGCCGCGGTAGTTTTTAGTGCAGCTTCGATTTCTGCGGCGTCGAATTTCTCAAGTGAACTCAAGGCATCGCGAACGGCTTTAAGCGGCGGTTTGTTTTCAGGCGTGAAATGCTTCGCTGTGCTCTGAGGATCGTAATCAAAATCATCAGTGAAATAGAATCCGCAATAAGCTGGCAACTCGTCGAACGTGTTAATCTTTCCTTTGCACGTTTGCAGCGCGGCGCGCACGTACTTCTCTGGAAAATTTTCGAGCTTTACGCCGCTCGATTTCAGCCTGGCCACGGCTAATTCATAAAATTTCTCATCGCTAAGCTCACGCGCGTATTCGCCATTTAACCAATGCAGTTTGTCGGGGTCGAACGTGGCCGAGCTGCGGCCGATATTCTTTAAATCAAAAATCCGAATGATCTCGTCGATGTCCAACTTCTCACGGTTGTCCTTCGGCGACCAACCGAGCAGACAG
>JBKPBJ010000236.1:0-4272 GCA_046726875.1 Verrucomicrobiota bacterium | reverse complement strand
GTGGGGATGCGGCAGCCCCCGCACAGGGACTTCCCCCTCGTTGTCGTAGACGACGCGACAGCCCCGGAGTCCTTTCAGAGCTCGATCAGCAAGTTCTTTGACGTGCTTAAGCACGCGTTCCTCCAAGTTCGGATTCACCGGTGTTAGGACCAAAACTGAATTCGCAGTGCTACTGGGCCAGTACTCCTCCAGCGATAATTCAGTCGAGGGCATCGTTCGATGTGATGTTAGATCCAGGCGATTGGGATGAATCGTAGCAGCCTTGAGCGGCTTACCATTCAGAAATATTTTGAGAGAAGCGAGGAAGTCTCTTGCTAGCTGCGGTCTCATACAGGCTATGTCGCCGCGCAGACATACGTTATGGCAATTTCGACCGAATTGGTGATAGCAGCCTAAACAAGGCAAAGATGGATCGGTAAAACAACTGGCTCGTTCAAAATCCCAAATTGCGCCGCGCGCAGACGTCGCTCCTAGCCAGAGGAATGTTCGCTTTTGTAGGAGCTGTCCCAGTTGCCCAATCCATGTGTCGGAGGTAACCAAAAGATCTGCGGCAGCTATCTCATTAAGCAATTCGAGTGCCGAGAGCAACGCGGCCTGGTTCCAAGTGTGCGCCTGAAAAGCGCTCAGGTTTTCCACCTCGAACGTCCCGTAGTTCGTATAAAGCTGGACGTCGAAGTTCCTCTTCCGAAGCATCTTTGCCGCGGGCGCAAAGCTTTCTAAATCGGGTTCTCTTCCATCAAATAAAGGAGATTTTCGCGCGATGTAAAGAATCGCTCGCCCGGGTGATGTGACATCCCGGCGACGGGAAGATTCGCTTAATGATTCCAGATGTGCCTTGGCTGCGCGAAAATCCGGGGTACAACCCATGCGGTTTGCGATATCATAAACGTGTGGCACCTCCGATCCATTCGCGCCAAGATCATAATAACGCACGTAATCGCTTTCTCGAAGTGTTTGCCAGCTCGGGATTAGCCGGACACGTGGATGCTGAAAAAGCCCAGCCAGTTGCTCATGCACTCCCCAAAGATCGATGACCGCTGTGCTATGCTCAGCCAGTAAGCCGAATAGCGCAGGTAAGCTGGCGCATTGAAGCTGACGGTTGATATCCAGGAATCGAACCCCGATTCGATTCGACAGCGTGCGAGTGCGAAGATACTTGCCCCATTTTTCGAACAGGCGCGCACGGTTGCGATCGAGGACATTTTCGACGGCAAATTGCGGCAGAAGGCGCGAGCTTGAGCTGCGTTCGTGTTCATAAGGGGCGTCGAGTAAGGCGATTTGAAGTCCCATTTGGCGATAGCGAAGGCAAAGATCGACATCTTCAAAATAAAAGTAATCGAACGAGGGAGAAAACAGGCCGAAACGCCGCGCTAGGTCGGAACGAACCGCAAGTGCCGACCCGTCGACAAAATCGAACTCCTCCTCGGGACCTTTGATCGGAATGCCACAGCCGTCTTCCCGCAGACGCGAGGCTGTTTCACTTAAGCCGACAATTGCTGCATCAGAACCGCGAAACCGATCCACTAACTTTAGGAGCCAATCTTGGCCGATGACTCGAACGTCGCTGTTCATTATCAGAAAAATGTCGGAATCAAATTTATCAAAGACCATGTTATGGCCAGCTCCGAATCCGACGTTGAAGCCATTCTCCAAGATGTGTACAGCGTCGGCCCCAGAACGGCTTGTCGTGGCGATGATCTGATGAATTTGCGCGAAAACAGCAGCGCCCGGCTGATAATTAAACGAAAGACTCAGAGAACACTCTATATCGCCCCGCGATTCCGCTTTCAGAATTTGCCGCAGTATCGATTGCAAGAAGGATTCAATGAGGTCCTCCCGATGATAGAACAACACCGAGATCACCAACCTCAACCGATCTTTCAGTGCCGGAACCTTGATCGTTTCCGTTCTTGGCGGCTCGGCATGGATTTCGGCAAGGGATGTGCGCGGCAACGGAGAGGCCGGCGGCCGCAGCGCCAGCGCAGTCGCGTTTAGCCAGGCGTGTCCATATTTTTCATCCGGCTCCAGGTGGCATCCTTCAGCCCACTCATTCCAAGCGTTGATGAAAATCAATCGCTCGTCCGGTCCTGCTTTCTTTTGCACCCAATCCACAGTTGCAGACAGCCACTCATAGTAGGACTCCGGTGAAGAATTTGCATAGATCAGAGCGTCGAGCCCGCGGCGGGCTGTGTTATCCCAGGAGGGCATTACGGCAGCATATGTTTTGTCTGTGCTTGGGGCGGTAATCAACTGCTCGAAAGCAGCTCTTCGCAGGTCAGTATAATCGTAAACGGTTCCTTTGAATTTCTCGTCCTTCCCTGCGATCAAAGTAGTAATTCTGGCACCTGGGAAATGAGGCGGAAACTGGACGGCCGCGTCAAAACCGTAAGCCTCCAGCGCGGTTTGATCATAGAAACTGCGAACCATTACGAGATGTAACTCCCCATGCCCATTACGACGGAAATAATCTCGCCACCTTTTTGTGGTCTCAAGCGAATTAGGGAAAAGAGAGGGTCGGTAAACGAGCAGGAGCGGCTTGCCGCGGACGCGGATATAATTCTTTTGTAACAGCACGTTCTCCAGGCGCCGAATGAAATTTACGTCGTCTTCAGGCGAATGGCTTTGCGCGATTAGGACATCCTTCTCGCGACCGTCCCAGCGCCGCGTCCAATTTTCGTTTGCCCAACAGATACAGAAAGGGAAATCGGACTTGCCTGACTCAAGCATCCTGCGAATGGGAAGATCCAAAAGCACTTTGCCGCCAAACCAATAATAATAGAAGCAGAATCCATAGATCCCGGACACCCTTGCCAGTTCAGTCTGCTTTTGCAGGACCTCTGTTTCACGCAGATCGTAGTAACCAAGTCCGACGGGTACATGTGGCTGGTAATGACCGGGAAAGTTTGGCCGCCCAGCGCGCACATTATTCCATTCGGTAAAGCCTTCGCCCCACCAGCGATCATTCTCGGGGATCGGGTGAAATTGTGGCAAGTAAAAGGCGATAGCCTTAACCGCCGGAACTAAGGACGGATCAGCTGAAATGGTAGGTTCACTAGGAATATCAAAAGCAAGTCGGTAGGCCTCGAAAGAAATCTTTTCCTCGGCTGTTTTACGTTTCTCTTTTTGTCCCGCCAACACGAAATGGGTTAGAGGTTCCATGTTCGCCGCGGCCACGTCCGGATAAATCCGTAGATAACACGCCGGATCGAAGCGCGGGTTTGGCCGATATCCAAGCCTCCAACCGACCGTTAGGTAATGTGCCAATGGAGTCATCTCGCCCAAAACGGACTCGGGGTGGTTTTCGACGTAAAACTGTGAGTCAAACTCGGGATGGGGCGAGCGCCCCTGGCGAGCACCACAAGAGACGTAGTGCTCCAACGGCGTAATAGTGAGATCTGTTAGCTCCGGCTTCTGATTCAGGTACCATTTTGTTTCGAATAACGGATGAGGATTCCGACTCTCTCGAGCACCGTGGTGGAGGTAATGTTGTAATGGGTCGATTCCAGCTTTCTTAACTTCAGGGTTTTTTTTGAGATACCACTCCGTATCGAAGAGCGTGGAAAACTTTGATGCAGCCACAGGGGAAACCAGCTCGCCCGCCTTGACAGACCGTCGCTGCGACTTGAGCAGCGACTCTAGTCTTAACGAGCCTAGGACTTGGCGTACATGATTCTGCAGCACGATGAGTTGTGCCAGAGTATTCAACGCCATTTTAGGCGACGTCTTTTTTGATTTTAGCGTACGTTGTAATGCCTGCAGCTGCTGCTTCAACACTCCCGCACTGACCTTAGGATTGGTCGGAATACCCTCTGTTGCTTGCCGGCGAAGCATAATTCGAAGTAACCTGCATGCTTTCCACAAGGTCGTACGTTTTCGGATTAGCCGAATGTCGTGCAAGATCGATTCAATCAAGACTGCCGCGGCAGATTCGCTATTTTGCAAACCTTGCCGGGTTAGGCCAAAAAGCTCGATACAACTTTTGACGTCCTGGTTCAGCTTGAGCAGCCTGTCGGTTAGCTCGGCACTTCGAGAGTTCTCAGAGATTAGTTGTTCTTCGGTTTGAGTGCGGCGGCTCTCTAACTCAGCGATGGCGGCGTCGCGCTGTTTGAGTTGTTCTTCGGTTTGAGTGCGGCGGCTCTCTAACTCAGCGACGGCGGCGTCGCGCTGTTTGAGTTGTTCTTCGGTTTGAGTGCGGCGGCTCTCTAACTCAGCGACGGCGGCGTCGCGCTGTTTGAGTTGTTCTTCGGTTTGAGTGCGGCGGCTCTCTAACTC
>JBKPBJ010000235.1:0-28821 GCA_046726875.1 Verrucomicrobiota bacterium | reverse complement strand
TTCCCGAAGAGCGCGAACTTCGATCCGTTCGGTAATCCCGCGCCGGTGGTTGCGTCAGTAACCAGGCAAATTCCCTTCGCGCCTTTGGCTCGATACAACATTTTCATCAGCGTGCGTGAAACGTGATGACCGTCAGCGATCAGTTCACAGCTGATCTCTGGTTCGCTCAATGCAAACTCGAGCAAACCGGCAACCCGATAAACACCGCGACGGCGCGCGCTAGACATGCAGTTAAATGTGTGCGTCACGCTGCGCATACCGCGATGGAACGCCGCCCGGGCGTCTTCATCCCAGGCATTGCTGTGTCCGCCGCTCACGCCGATCCCATGCGCGCGAAACGCTTCGATCGCTTCCAGTGCACCAGGCAGTTCGGGTGCGATCGTTACACGTTTGATGGCGTTTGCGTGTTCGAGCAACTGCCGCACAGCAGTCGCTGACGGCTCCTGAATGAACTCGGCGCGCTGCGCTCCGGCTTTGGCTTTCGAAATGAACGGGCCTTCGAGATGAACACCGGCAATCGCGCTGATCGCCGGCCGACAATCGCAGAGCGCCCGCAAGACCTCGACGACTTTGTCGAGAGGCGCTGTCGCTGTCGTAAGCAGAAGCGAGGTGGTGCCGCCGCTCCCGTGGAAATCGCAAATCGCGCGAAACGATTTTTCCGATGCATCCATCGTGTCGCAGCCGAGCGCACCATGCACATGCAGATCGATAAAACCGGGCGCAAGAAAATTTTCGTTGAGATCAATGACGTCATCTTTTCCGCGCGTTTCAGTCCGCTCGCCTGCCCGCCGTAGTTCCGGGGGAGCCGGGCGAATCGCCGCGATTTTTCCTTCTTGCACGACAACCTCAAGCCCGTCGCGAATTCCGTCGGGAAAAATCAAACGTCCATTGGTAAGAATCATCGTCGGTAACGCTCACCGTTGAATACAAAATGTTCAATCATTACCGAAGATGCGGCTGCCCGATATCAGTGAAAGCGATGCGAAGACGCATCGCACTTCAAAGCACTTGTGTGCGAAATTCGTCGCGACAGCTGTTTCGTTTCGCGAAAGCTTTGGGAGTGCGCACGCGTCCTCGCGTCGCTTTGATTTGGTTACCGCGAAATGCCGATGCAAGTGAGCAAATTGTTGGAAGCCAAATGTCGAACTGATTGCGTTTCCATCGTGCTGCGTCCAATTTGTGAGTGGCGATGAATTTCGATTATGACGTCGTGATCATCGGGGGCGCGTTTTCCGGCGCGGCGACCGCGCTCATGCTGAAACGCAAACGGCCCGAAGCACGCGTCCTGATGATTGAAAAGACAGCTGCGTTCGATCGCAAGGTGGGCGAATCGACGACCGAAGTGAGCAGTTGCTACATGACGCGGATTTTGGGTCTGACACATTATCTGGGCCATCATCAGTTGCCGAAACAGGGGTTGCGCCTCTGGTTTTCAAACCGGCCCGATCAAGGCTTTGATGATTGTGTCGAGATCGGCACGCGTTACCAGAGCCGGCTGCCCGGTTTTCAAGTGGACCGTGCAAAACTCGATTCGCACATGCTCGAGCTCGCGTGCCGAGTTGGTTGCGACTTATGGCGTCCCGCAAAGGTCGCGAACTTTGAACTAGGTGACGGGAACGGCCAAAGGGTAAACGCTGTTCTCGATGGTGCCGAGCGTACGGCCACTTGCCGCTGGCTCGTCGATGCTACAGGCCGCGCGGCGATGTTCGCGCGCAAGCTCGGACATTTTCGGGCGAACACGGAGCACCCCATCAATGCGGTCTGGGCGCGGTTCAGCGGCGTTAAAGAATGGGACAGCTACGAATGGCGCGAACGGTTTCCCGTTTACGCGAACGATTGTCGCACCGCGCGCGAATGGGCCACGAATCATCTCTTCGGGCGGGGCTGGTGGGTCTGGATTATTCCGTTGCAGGGAGGCGATGTCAGCGCCGGGATCGTTTACGACAGTCGCATTTTCAAATTTCCAGAGGGACCAACTTTGGGACAACGATTACACACGCACATTCTGAACAATCCTGTCGGTCGCGAAATCTTCGGCGCAGCGAAAGTAGTCGAAGGCGACGTGCACGCGCTCTCGATGTTGCCGTATCATAGCGAAAAAGTTTGCGGTGACGGTTGGGCCATGGTAGGCGATGCCGCAGGGTTCATCGATCCTCTTTACAGTCCGGGTCTCGATTTTTGTTCTTACACTTCCTATTACGTGGCGGACTTGCTGACGCGCAGTTTGAAGGGAGAAGATGTCGCCGACCGGCTCCGTCACTACAACGAACAATATCCCGTCACCTACCAGTCGTGGTTCGAGAGTTTGTACAAGGACAAATACTATTACATGGGCGACGCGGAGCTGATGTCGGCCGCTCTGCTGTTGGATGTGAGCAGTTACTACACCGGCCTGGTCAGAGCAGTATATCGCCACCCGGAATGCGCGTTTCTCAATCTGCCCTTCACCGGCAGCGGTGGCAGATTCGCCCGCAATGTCATGCGTTTTTATGGCCGGCGTCTTGTAACACTGGCGAACCGCAGATGGGCGACCGGCTACTACGGAAAACGAAACGCGGGCTGGCGCGAACTTTACGACGGGTTCGTTCCTGACAAGCGCATTCGCAAACAATTTTCGCGTGGACTGCGTCGCTGGTGGAAATGCGAGCTGGTTAATCTGGGATTGATGTTATGGCCCGCCGCGGCTGTAGCCGGGGTGGCTGACCCCGGCAGAACTCCCGCCGCAACTGTTTCCACCGGCGCCGGCTCTTCCGCGCTTTCGTGATCCCGTTCGCCCTCCTCGTGGCCGAGTGGCCAGATGTGAAAGCCGCCTGACTCGTTAGGCAGTTCCCATAATCCCCAGATCCCTTTGCCTTCGCGGAATCCGCGATAGTAAACGTCGTGTCCGCCGATGTAAGTCTTCGTCCAGTAGCATTCACCATTGGTTTCGTCGAAGCGGCCGGTAACAGCGAATTGGCCGATATCGTCGCTCCCATCGCCTGAAACCGTCTGATCAGCGAAAGCCAGCACAAGATCCATCCGATGTTTGCGCGCGCTGCTACCGTAATTGTAAAAACCAGTCCAGGGCCCGGAAGGAAAATCCATTTCTGACGATACCTTGTCTGCTATTTGCTCTCGTCAACCTCTGTACGCAAGCTCATCGCTCGTACTCTGGAGAAGTACTCGCATCACGGGCTGAGCAGCGTTCCGTACCAGTGCAGAACAACCTCGCCGAAAAAGGTCCAGGTCAGTGCGCCAAATGCCAGGTAAGGGCCAAAAGGTAATTTGGCGGACCAAACAGGTTTGCCCACGACAAGCGTGATCAAGCCGATAATCGAACCGAGGAGTGATCCGGCGAAAAGACTGAACAAGACCGCGCGCCAGCCGAGAAATGCGCCAATCGCGGCGAGAAATTTCAGGTCGCCGCGGCCCATTGCCTCGCGCGGAATGACCAGTTCGCGTGCGACGCCGGAAATGTGCGTCACATCATCGAGCATTAGCGTGTGGCCATCGGCGTTCACGCGATCGTAACGAAAACTTAGTGTCACGCTTCCATATTCGCGATCATCAATCCGAACTTCATCGCACTGCAGCAGCAGACGATCTTTTTCACGCGCAAAATATTCGCTCCAGAGACTTTCTTCGGTGCCCACGATGAAATGAGCATCGTCGTCGTCGCGTTTTGTCCACGTGAACGGTGTCGGCGCGTCGAACTCAATCCGTTTTCTGCCAAAAGCGATCTTTCCGGCTTCGAGAACAATCCAAAGGATCACGTAGCCGAGCCCGGCGGCCAACAAAGCGCGAACACCGGCTGCGACTCGGGAGTATGTTTGCATCAAAGCTGGAACGATCATGCTGCAAGCCACGCCTGCGATCGTTCCGCCGATTGTTACGCGGTCCGGAATAATGAAATGCTCGAAATCGATAAACGTCCCGATGATCAGGAACGAAACGAAAATCCAGTAAGCAATCGCCACCTGCCACGTGAACCTTTGCCAGATCGCTAGGAAAAGAAGTGCGGTAACGAGTTCCACCGCGAAATAGCGAAACGCAATTTTCCTACCGCAATTTGCGCACCGGCCGCGAAGCGCGAGCCAGCTGATCAACGGCAGATTGTGATGCCATGGAATCGGTTGTTTGCACTGCGGACAAAACGAGCGACGCGGCCGGTTGATGGAGAGGTCGACCGGCCAGCGGTAGATGCAAACGTTCAAAAACGAACCAACCGCCGCGCCGAGCACGAAGGCAAACGCGCTGAAGAAGAAATTCTGAGTCGAATGCTGCACGCGATTAACTGGCGATGCGTTTAGATGCGCGGCGCTCCATCAGCCATGCGATCCAGATGCAGCTTTCGTAGAGCAGACACATGGGCAGCGCCATGGCGATCAAAGTCAGAATATCCGGCGTCGGTGTGATGATTGTTGCCAGAACGAAGATGAGCACGACGGCATAGGGGCGGGTGCGCGCCATAAATCGGTACGTAATCAGTCCGAATCGGACCAGCGCCAACGCGACGACGGGCAGTTCAAATGCCAGACCAAATCCGATGGTGAATCGCGTCACAAACGAATAATACTGCTGCACCGTCCATGTGGGCGCCCAGCCCAGCGATTCGGTGTCGCGAAAGAAAAAGAGAATTGTTTTCGGCAGCAACCAAAAATAGCAAACCAGCACGCCCACGAGAAAGAGCGCGAAACTGACGGCGATCGCCGGAAACAAAAAACGTTTCTCCACAGCGGTGAGCGCCGGCAAAACAAATTCTGCGAGAAAATACAGCAGCAGCGGAAACGAGAGAACAATCCCGGCGTAAAACGCCAGATGAAATGAAATCACGATCGAATCGGTGATGCCGAGCGCCTTGAGCGCCCCGACTTTTGACCCGAGATCGTTTAGCGGCGCCTGAATTATGCGCACCAGCGTTGAGCGAAACGCGAAACAAAGAATCATCGCGATCCCCAGCGTCAGAGCCATCTTGACGATGGTCCAGCGCAGATCTTCCAGATGCTCAAGAAACGGCTTGGACGTTTCGGTCTCCGGCGGATCACGAAATTTAAAAATGTCTCGCAGCGCCATCGGACCGAAACTCAGGGTGCCACCAGCGACAGAAGACCGCGCGCTGCCAGCACCGCGCAAATGCCAAGCGTATTGCCGTCGCGAATTTCGTTCTCCGCGATCATGCGACGAATCTCCTCGACAGCGCATATGTGACAATCGAGAATCGATTCGCCTTCATCTCGGTCCGGCCCCTCTGCGCAGGGTTGAACTGGACGCGCGAGAAAGAAATAGCCGCGCTCATCTGTAAAACCGGGCGAAGAAAAGTAATAGCCTAACGAGATAAGCTCGCCGTCTCGGGCCAACTCGTAGCCGGTTTCTTCGCGAACTTCGCGCAAAGCTGTGTCTTTGATTTTATTCTCGTCAGCATTGTGATCGTCGATCTGACCTGATGGCATTTCCCAAATTGCCTGCCGAATTGGGATCCGTTCCTGACGAATAAGGATGATTTTGCCGTCGCGCGTCATCGGTGCGATTACGACCGCCGGTTTGCGATGTACAATTGTCCAGGCGCGCGGGTCCTGGCGCGCAGGCGATTGCACACGATCCGTCACAACTTCGACATTCGGATCCGCGAAGTGCCGCTCGCTTGAAATCGTTTTCCAATCATCGCCGTTCATTTGCCAATTGTAGTGGCCGCTCTCTTCAGCGGCAAACGTCGAGGCGTCTCGCTATGGCAACGGGTTAGGCGCTTGGCACAAGCGCCTCTACAGCAACTTCGCTCGTCGCGCTTGATCTGTGGGTCGACTTTGTCACGTAATGGTGGCCTTTTCGCATCGCTTTAACCACGAATCATAACGAATAAACTGCGGGTGCTGTAGCGTGCCCTGTCCTCAGCGCACAAAATTCCATCTTTCCACCACGTCCCCTGTGGACAGCGCACACTACAGCCGGTGCTCCGCGTCTTGGTCTCTATTAGTGCCACTCGTGATTAACCAACAGACGCAGTGCGGGTAACCGTGGCGGAAACATATTTCGCGTCCGGCAAGGCAAACTTCCGAACTTCGATTCTCACCCGTTGTATGTGAAAGGTTTTCAGCAGATGTCCAGCAAGCCGATCCGCGAGTGTCTCGATGAGGTTCACGGTTTGTTCACGCGCGAAACGTTTTGTCTCCTCGGCCACGGCGGAATAGTTGATTGCCTTCTCGATGTTGTCCGCCATATCACGGGTCGGTTCGTACGGCCAAAACGAAATCGTGACCGTCAATCGCTGTAAACCTTTGCGCTCGTGTTCCAACACGCCGATCACGGTGAAAACTTCCAGCTGCTCAATGTGAACTTCGTCAGACGAAGCAGATTCCACGCGGCAACATTAACGCGATGTCACGAGGAGTGACAGCTGTTTCAGCAGCACCTGCTGGCTATTTCGGTGCGAGCGAAGCAACGATTTTCTCAAAGCGCGGAGCGCCGCGCAGCGGATCCCAGTAAGGGTGTAACCGCAGTTCACCATAGCTCAAAAAGCCGGGAAGCTTTACCGCGATAGCTAACTGTTCGAAGGCACGATCCCTCTCGCCCGTCCACGCATAAATGACGGCTAGATATTTGATCAACAAGGGGCCCTCTATTGCATTTTTGTTGACTGGCATCAGCTCGATTGCGCGCCGGCCTTCGCGGATCGCGTCCTCCTTGTTGCCAAGAGCTGCGTCAGCCATACCTAGCACACAAAGCGCTTCCGCATAGTCTGGTTGATCCGCGAGCAGCCTGGCTGCTTCGTCACGCGCGGTGGCAAAAGCAGCATGCGCCGCCGCTTTATCCCCCCGCATCTGAGCGACTACGCCCTCGCACCACGTCCGCGGAAATGGAATCAAGTCCTCGTAACACCCAGCGGTCGGCATCGCAGCCAGCGCGTGAGTCGCGCCGTCGAAATCGCGCTCGCAAAGCGATACTTTAAGCCAAAGTTCCGCTATGTTTTGGGCTTCGCGCGAATCTTCGGCAACGATCGCCCGGATTGTGGAGCTCAACGGCTGCGGCTCAGCATGCCAGTTAAGTTCGATAGACGCACGATACGCTCGCATGTTTGAGTCTCTGGGAGCAAGTGCGATTACTCGGTCCAAAACGCGCTCTGCATCAGAATACTGGCGCAGACACACATAACTATCAGCGAGTTGTTTGAGGAGGCCACGGTTTTGCGGGTCCAGCTCGATGGCGCGCTCGAGATTTTTGGTCGATTCAGCCCATCGTCCCTGCCGTCGATCGATAAAGCCGAGTATTTGAAACACCAGCGGATCGTTAGGCAAACTTTGTTGTGCCAGTTTAAGCTCCTCGCGAGCGTGGTCGTAATCGAGATAGCCACAGTACAAATGGTTGGCGAGGGCGAGATGCGCTTCGCCTGAATTTGGGCGTAGGCGAATGAGCGATTGGATTGCGGCATGGGCCATGGCTAACCGCTCCGGAGTGTGATCAGTGCCCCCGAAATAGAGCAGGTCATGGGCCAGGGCGAGTTGGTAATATGCAAGTGCGAAGGCGGGATCGCGTTCGATTGCCTGGTTCAGCAAGCGAACAGACTCGGACAGGCTCTCGTGTTCAGGCGTACTAAAGACAGCAGTCGCGATGAGTGTTTTAGCCCGGATGTACAGATCGTAAGCGGCAAGATCATCCGTTGGTTTCTCTTCGATGGCCGCTTTTTCAACCGGAGAGATCTGGGCTTGGAGCTGCGCGACTATTTTTCCAGCCACCTCACTTTCGATTGCGAACACGTCCGCGATATCACGGTCATACCTTTCAGCCCAAAGCTGGCTGTCGGTGCGCGCATCGATCAACTGAGCGTTGACGCGCACGCGACTCCCGGCTCGCTGCACTGTGCCTTCCAACACGTGCGCTACGCCGAGATCGGTCGCCAGCTCGCGCAGGTTGCGCTTCAGCCCGGTTTTGTACTGCATCACCGATGTGCGGCTAATCACTTTTAGGTCGGCAACTTTGGAAAGGCCAGTGAGGATTTCATCCTGTACGCCATCAGCGAAGTAAGCATTTTCTTTCTCGTTGCTTAAATTCTCGAAGGGAAGAACAGCAATACTCTTCTCGGGAATCGAAGCCAGCGCGCCAAGAGTACCCGCCACCGTCCTTGGTGGCGGTCGATTGAAAAAGATCAGGGCACTGATACCTAGGGCGATTGCGGACACGAGAAGAGCGATTGCGAGCGTAGCCTTGGGCCACCGGGCAGCCGTAACTGGGCGGACACTAATGGCGGACGCGGACCTCCTTCCTCTTCGGAGTTTCTCAGGGACTTGCGGATTGCCGAGACCATCCTTGCAAAGGTTAAACAAATGGAGGCGCAGCCCGTGCTTCACCTCGCACTCGCCCAAATCGTACAGACAAGCCTGCCAGTGCCGATATTGAGCCAAATCTTCCGCAATGTGTGCCGACAAAAGAATATGTCCCGCATCGCCACAATCCAGCACTCGCTGCGCCACATTAATTCCGGTCCCTGCGACGTTCGGCTTCTCATTAACATCCGTGACCCGGTTGATTGGACCGCTATGAACTCCCATCCGCAGCTGGATGCTCGGATGATCTTGCAATGCTCTGCTAATCTCGAGCGCGCACCGGGCCGGTTCTTCCGGACTGTGCAAGAAAACAAGCGCCATCCCATCGCCAGTCGGCACTCGAATAAGTTTCTCGCTTGCCTCCGCAGCGCGGAAACTTTCGGTACCCCGCACGATTTGCTTCAACTCTTGCAGCAATTCAATCTGCTCGTTCACGAGCAGCTTTGAATAACCGACAACGTCGATTAACAGGAGATGTCCAATCTCGAGCTGGAGATCGGGCGCCGGTCCCGCGGGCGAGTCTTTCGCGTTCACCGTGTGGAAAATAATACCGGTGGCCGTGGCCAGGGCAAATAGGCGTGGTCCGCGACGAAAGCAGTCTTGAGCGATCGATCGGTGCGCATCCCTGCGGGAACCAACAATTTTACGAGACAACCTCCTGGGGCGGACAACTGATCCTCTGGCGCGCTAAGTGAATAAGTGCCGGACCAAACGCTGCCACATTCAGAACGATCATGATAAAGGCGAAGAGATGCATCCCCATTGCGAGGCCGATCCCGACGTGCATAGCACAAATTCCAATCAACCAAATCTTTCTCGTCTTGTCGTACCAGATAAAAAATGGATATCCGATTTCCAACAGACAAATAAAGATTCCCGCGACGGGGAAGAGGTCTTTCCACCTTACGAGTATCTCTGGATCGATGACGTTGAAAGGCGGGCGGATGAGAGAGCGCCAGACACTGGAACCATTCCACCAGCCGCTGCCGAGACATTTCGTTAAGCCGCTGAAAAAATAAATGACACACAAGTGAAGTTGAAGGACTCGATGCCACAAACCAAGAAGCTGCGGAGATTTCGGTCGCAATCCTCGCAGTCGCCAGTCGAGAGAATATCGATCTGGCAGTGGCGATAACATCAAGTAAAAGAGTCCGATTGTCATAAAGTTATCAACGCCATAGGACGCGAACCCTCCGCTCTTGGCGGTGCAAAGCTGAAGAAACCAGGCGAGAATCGCAGAAGAGCGGCAGAAAAGCCCCATAAGAAGAGCGCAGCCCGCAACAAATAAGCAAGTCCACGCAATGTAGAGTACTATGTCCTCCCTCAGACCAACCTGTGTGCCGAGAGTAATGAGCCACCCCAGTCTCGGGACAAAATAGCTTTCCACGGAAAGCAACGCTTCTGCGACGTTGCGGCTGACTACGCCACTGCCGGCGCCAGCAAGCAGATAATTCCAATCCTTTCGCAATGATAGAGAATAAACCGCTACTTGGAAGCCGAGACCAAGTCGCAAAATAGCCAACCAATCATCCGTCTCGGCTGGGAATAAAAATGCAAACAGTCGATCCCTGAACGGTTGCATGAGTCTATCGATCATTCGGCTTCGCAGGTTCGTTCTTTAGACTGAAATCGTAAGCGTATAAAAATTGATACGACTCTCTTTTACCCTGCTCGAACTCACTTAGGCTGGGCAAACTAACTGAGCCAAACACGGCACGAATCGTTTCCACCTCGGGGTGCTCGCGCCAGATTGATTGCGCGAGCGTTTTCACCAGAAGTTCTCGTAGGGCGTCATAATGCGTGCGCCCAATGTTATCCAACAAACTGACCATGCGCAGTGCCGCTGCAGCACTGCTCACTGATGGCAAAACGTATTCTACTCGTCCGTCAGAGTAGTATAACTCGAAAACGAGCTTGTAATTACCTGGCACATTCGGCGCAAAGTAGCCATAACCCGACTCGATTCCCGCTGCATGCAGGTACGTCGCCACCACTTGTCGGATCGGATTTGACGAAGCCAAATGCTGGCCGAGGGCAAGAGACACCATCGTCTCAGCTTCCTGTGAATAGGTCTTAAACCTGGAGGAAAGAATTGTCGGCCCCTCCGCGACCAACCGTAGTGTATCGCGAAAGGAAACTGAGATGATCAGCAGGAAATGCAGGACCAACCATGCGAAGTAAAGATACTTTTGGCGCAAATGAGAGCTCTCAGGTCCCAAGGGAGACGCGACGCGCCTTATGGGTTTAGCGTCTGCATGACGGCGTTTACGTCCTGTTGATAATTAGAAAGAACGTGCCACGTGACATTTGGATCGTTGGCGGCAGGTTGTCCACCTGTGTTGTTCGCGGTTTTGGACTTTATGACCCTGTCAGTCTTAAGATTTACGGGACCAAGATGGCGGCAGTACCCTGGTATTGGTGTGTGATTAGGACCTGAATGCAAAAACGTGATCTCACAGTCCCCCCCGTTTCGTTTGAGAGCAATTAACGCATGGCGAAAATCAGACTCACCGTGCTTGAAGGTAGCGTAGACCGGCGGGTGTACGTTTGGGTTACCGATTGGCTGATCGTACTTGTAATTGGTAGCGAACTTTGACAGACAACTCACGAACGTGATGATCGCGATTATCGCTAACAGGATAAATGCAAATGTTCTGGATAGGGTTTTCATAACGCCGCTGGTTTGACTCCGCAGCCTGGAATTATCAAGCCTAAACTTCTGGAATGACCGAGCCGGTAATGGCAACCTCGAGAAGTTAGAGGCGTCTAGGATTCGATTTATGGCGATAGCCTATTGCAGTTACCTTGACGCGGTGGCGAGCGCATTGAGTGCGCAATGAAAACGGTCTGGCGCGTTTTTCCTATCTCAAGCGGTATCCGTGGCTGGCTGCGGGAACGTTGACTTGCGCGATTCTGAGCACACTGATGGGAAGAGTGATCTTTGATTTGCGCAGTGATGTGTATTCGCACATCAACTGCTGCCATCGCGCTGGTTTGACAATTGCGCTACTAGGCGACCTGATGACACGCGCGCAGTTCTCAGGCAGGAACCCGTGAATTACGGTTTCAACTCGTCCAGAACGTTTTTGATGAGGGCCGGGTCACTAGAAGCAACGCGCCAAGTGATGTTTGGATCGTTGGCGACGGATTCTCCAGCCGCTATGCGGTCTGCGGCTTTGGATTTTGTGACCTTAACAGTCCTGATTGTTGCCGAAGGGCAGTTATAATCCGACGGGCAATGGTTAGGCTTATAAGGTCTGTACGGATAATGGGGATGATCGCCAGGATTCACCACAGCACAGAGGCAATACTCCCCATTGGCACGAAGCTGATCCAATGCGTTGTCGAACCTACCCTTATCCTTCCACTCAACGTATGCTGTCGGAGCTCGCTGCGTACCTCCAATCACTACAGAGTACAATGAGATTCTTGTGTCCGGGGTGGATGGAAAATAGCAGCAGCTGACGGCCGCAACGATCACGATTACGCCTAATACAACAAACCGGAATTTTCCAGATATAGTCTTCATAGCAAGCGCTGGTTTGGCTCCGCACGCGGCAATTATCAAGCTTAAACTTCGGAATGCAGCCAAAATGGTAGTCAGCTGGCTAAAGAAATTAGAATGAATAAGCTTAGACTCGCGCGGAGCGACTGGCACGTGCTTACCTTGACGTGATGACGCGCGCATTGAGGTTGAGTGCGCAATGAAAACAGTCTGGCGCGTTTTTTCCTATCTCAAGCGGTATCCATGGCTGGCTGCGGGAACGTTGACCTGCGCGATCCTGAGCACACTGATGGTGATCGTTTTCCCCGCGGCAACGAAGTGGATCATTGACGATGTAGTGCGGGCGAATCGGCCGGACAAATTGTTGCCGTTGATCATGCTGGCGGCTGCCGCCTTTCTTGTTCAACACGGACTTAACGCGCTGCGGCTTGTGCTCAACAACACGTTCGAGCAAAGAGTGATCTTCGATCTGCGCAGTGATCTGTATTCGCACATTCAACTGCTGCCGTTGCGCTGGTTCGATGATCGGGCCACAGGCGATCTGATGACGCGCGTGATCGAAGACGTGAACTCGGTCGAGCGCGTGTTGATCGACGGAATCGAGCAAGGGGTCGTCGCGGTTTTACAAATCATCATCGTGGTGTCGGTGATGTTCTATTTGAACTCCACCCTTGCATTGCTTGCGCTGGTGCCGTTGCCGCTGCTCATCGCGGGCGCGCTCGGTTACACGCTGACGGCGCACCGGCGGTATCGATTACAGCGGCGCGCCGCTTCGAATATCAATGCGCTGTTGCACGATAATCTTGCCGGAATTCGTCAGATCAAAAGTTTCGCGCGCGAACGCGAGGAACACGCGCGTTTCAATCGCGCCAGCGATCAATTGCGGCACGCCACCCTGGTGGTGATGCGGACATGGGCGATTTACTCGCCGTCTATGTCGATGTTTGAAGCAATCGGTGCGTTGCTCGTACTTGGATTTGGCAGTCACGCCGTTTTGACGGGCAGCTTGCAGCTCGGTGATCTGGTCGCAATCCTGATGCTCACGGCATTTCTTTACGATCCCATCAGCCGCTTGCATCAGCTGAATCAATTAGTGCAGGCCGGCCGCGCAGCGGGTGAACGGGTGTTCGAGATTCTCGACGAAAACGCCGAGCCGGGTGTTGTAGCCAGGGCTGGTGATTCGGGCACCGCGATCACCGATCGCGGCTACAGCAGACGCATTATCGGCGACATTCGCTACGAAGACGTGAGCTTCAGTTACGTGGAAAAACTACCCGCGCTCCGGCACATTTCATTTCATGCGCTGCCGGGCACGACGACTGCGCTGGTCGGCGCGACCGGCGCGGGAAAATCGACGCTGGTGAATTTGCTCGTCCGCTTTTACGAGTTCGACTCCGGCGAGATTTACGTCGACGACAAACCGATCCGAGATTACTACCTCCGCAGTTTGCGCGAAGCGATCGGGGTGGTAACGCAGGAGAGTTTTCTGTTCAACGGATCGATTCGCGAAAATCTTTTGATGGGGAAACCAGCCGCCACTGACGTGGAGTTATGGCGCGCGGTGGATGCTGCGAACGCCCGACAGTTTATCGAACGTTTACCGGACGGCCTGGAGAGTGTCGTCGGCGAGCGCGGTGTGAAATTAAGCGTTGGGGAGAAACAACGGCTCTCAATTGCGCGGGCGCTGCTTAAGGACCCGCCAATCTTGATACTTGATGAAGCAACCGCCAGCGTGGACACGGCAACAGAGCGTCTGATCCAGGAAGCACTGGAAAATTTGATGGCGAATCGCACATCGATTGTGATTGCACACCGGCTCTCGACGATCGTGCACGCGGACCAAATCCTTGTGCTGGATCACGGCCATATTGTCGAGCGGGGCACGCACGAGGAATTGCTCGCGGTCGATCGAAAATACGCGCAGCTATGCCGGCAGAGTCTGTTGGAGTCGCCTCAGCGGGAAGCAGAGCTGCAGGCGGAAATCGTCACGTCAGAAGTCGCGGAACCGGAAGAGGAGCGATTGCAGGTCTAATGTGGCTTAAAGTCACTCGGATCGATGCCTGAGTTACGAGCGGTCGCGCAGCAAGAGATCCTGGTATTTTCGCTCCAGCTCGTTGTAGCGCTGCTGGCTCTCCGCAAGCGCGCGCCGCTCTTCCTGGAGCGTTTGCTCGAGATCGCGAATTCGTTTCCGAAGACGGATGGACATTTTCGCTACGGCTGGCCCGACGGGGTCGCCGAGCTGAATTTCGATTTGGCCTTGGTCGGTTTCTGACTGGGTAGCGGTTTCCCACAGGTCCGCCATTTCCCGAATTTGCCGGCGAGTACCGTCGCATGTGTTGATTACGACAGTTTCGCCATCGATTTCGCCGAGGCGAATAAATTCCCGTAAGGCACCGAGCGTAGTCGGTCCGTAGTAATGCTCACTCGTTAGCTCGACGAGCCAGTCCATACCGAGCTGCGGTAGCATGGGCGCTTTGATCCAAGCCTGCCCATCACTGGACAGAGTGTCGTGGGGCGCGACCTGCGCCGCAGCCGCCCAACGCGCAATTTGATCGAACTGCACCGGGCCGAAGGTGCTTCCGTCCTCGTGTTTGCGGAGAAACCACGTTTGATTCACCGGAGGTGCGACTGTCAGTTAGGGCGACGACGAGCCGGAAGCGGCAGGCGACGGTGTCGGAATAACGATTGTCTGGCCGGCCTGCAATTTACGGCCGTCTTCGATGTGGTTGGCTTGTTGTAACTCGTCCACGGTCACTTTGTACATCTTGGCGATGGATGTGAGCGTTTCTCCGCGCGCAACAGTGTGCGTGTTCCCGGTGACGGTGGAATGCGATGCAGATGCGGCGGGAGCGGCAGCGCTTGCCTGGGCGGGTGCAGCTTCTCCGATCATTACACCTGGCCTAACATGCGAGAGTTGTTGCTCCAGTTTGAGAATCTCCTGAGAAAGCGCGTCGATTTTGGCGTTTTGTTCGTCAATTTTCTTTGCGAGCACTTCAAGTTGCGCGGACTCAGCCGATTTTCGTCTGTCCGGCGCGGGACTCTGCGCAGAAGCGGGGCAAAGCGCAAGAAAGCTTATCGCCAAAAAAATGGCACCTACTTTCATTAGAGCAAAATTTTGCCATCGGCACGTTCGTCTGACAAGCGGCATCGCCTCGTCAAATCGTTAACCGGTGGAGCGTAAATCGGCAAAGCGCAACTGCTGCTGTAATGATGTAACGATTGACGCTTCACGGCGTGGAGCGCCCCCTTGCGTTTCCAACTTTTGCTCGTACGTTTTTTTATGCCTGAGCGCATTCAAAAGCCGGTGGAACCATCTCCGTGGGGACCAAAACAAGGCGATGGCGGTGGCCCGCGTTCTCCGGACATTTCGCGACCGGACACAAAAGACCTGTTAAAAAAAATGCGCAAGGTCGATCCCAACCAATCCAAGCGCTATCGCCAGCGCACAGGTCAGTAATGGACCATTCACAGTTGGGATTTGACCAGAACTTTTCTGGTGCAGCGGACGACTTTCCTTCGCTGCTACGACGCAGAGGGCTGCTCGGCCCGGCTGGCATCGGTCCGATGACACAAAACGCGACGCAACAACAGACGTGGCAACCGACCGAGGCGACGACGATCCTTGCGTTCAAATTTTCTGGTGGCGTTCTGGTTGCGGGAGATCGACGTGCGACTGCGGGTAACATCGTCGTCTACGATCGTGCGGACAAAGTTTTGGAGATTGATCAGCATTCCATAATGGCCATCGCCGGTGTGCCGGCGACCGCGTGGGAGATGGCGCGCGTGCTTGAGCATTCACTGCAATATTTTCGGCGCACTCAGCTCCAGGAGATGAGTGTCGACGGCAAAGTGCGCGCGCTCTCGAAGTTGTTGCGCGACAATTTCGGGTTCGTCATGCAAGGCGTCGGTGTCGTAGTCCCGATCTTTGCGACATACGACGGAAATTCGAAACCCGAAGCGCGCCTTTACTTCTACGATGCAATGGGCGCACAGTTTGAAGCGACTGATTACGCTGCAACGGGGTCCGGCTCGCCGGCGGTACGCGGCATTCTCTATTATGAAAACACCTGGGGCGCGACGCCGCTACACAAGTTGAGCGAACAGGAAGCAGTATCGCTTGCACTGCGCGCGCTCGATACGGCTGCGGAATCCGACACGGCGACGGCAGGCGTGGATCGCAGCGGAAAGATTTATCCCGTGATCAAGATTGTGTCGCGCGAAGGCATCACTACTTTGCCGGAGACCAAAATCGCCGCCGTCTTCAAAGAAATGGTTGCATGATCGAAGAGCCATATCGTTGGGTCGAAGCGATCGCCAACCGGCGCGAGTACATCGAAGGGCAGCTCGCGCCTGGTAGTCCCATCGCCGCGCTGGGTTACCGCCAAGGTATTCTGTTTGTCACGCTTGGTCAGACGCGCCAGAAACTTTTCGAGATCTACGATCGGATCGCAATGGGAGCGATTGGTCATCCTGGCGACATCGAGAGGTTGCGAATGGCCGCGATTGAATTGGCAAGTACTGAAGGCTTCACCCGCTCGGCTGCGGATGTTTCGCTACGGCGGCTCGCGCATTATTCGCTCAGTCCTGTCATGAAAAGCGCGTTCGAGCAGATCTACGGGCCGCCATACCTGACGCGGATGCTTTTCGCGGAGGTGGGCGCACGCCCCGAGGACGATTTGTTTTTGCGAGTGGAATATGATGGCGAGATTGCGAGCAACGGCGCGACCTACGCGCGAGCGCGGCAAGATTTCGCCGTGCTCAGCGGCACACGCCAATCGGTCGAACTGATGGAAGCATTTCTCAAAAGCGAGCACAAACCGGATGCCAGCTTTGAAACGGCAGTGAACTCGGCGCTCGACGCATGGAGTGTCGGGCACATGTTGTTGCAAGCCAGCGAAGCAAAAGAGATACCCGCGCGTGACGCCATTGCCCAACATCGCCGGGAACAACTCGCCATTGCTGCAATCGAAGCAGCAGTGCTGGAGCGCGATAGCGGCAGGCCGATTCGTTATCGTTCGTTAGCAGATAAGGAATTGCGCTCCATCATTTCTCAGTGATTAAATTATGAAGGGAACTCTTCTGACGGGGACCACAAATGAAACAAGCTATCCGGAATGTGCTGGGGGTCGCAGGCTTGCTGTTGATGATCGCCTCGCTTGTCTGGATTTCGTTTCATCAAGCGAAGCGACCGCCAGTTTATAGAGAATCAAAGGCGACTCAGCCACAGACGTCCAAACCATTCGCAGTAGTGGTTCTTGATCCAGGCCATGGGGGTCAAGACTCCGGCGCAATGTGTGGCGGAGTCATGGAAAAGGATCTGACATTGGACGTTGCGCGCCGCATCGATCGGCTCCTGGACTCCGAACGTGTCGCCACATTGATGACCCGGCTCGGGGACAGCTATGTCTCACTGGCGGATCGTGCAGCGTTCGGGAATCGGGTGAAAGAAAGCATTTTTATCAGCATTCATTTCAACGAAGACAACAAACCGGTCGCGAGCGGCGTGGAAACTTACTATGCTGCGCATCAGATCAACTCAGGCTCTACTTTCGGTTCGTGGCTGCCGTTTTTCTCGCGGCCGCCGTCCAATTCGCCCAAGCCCGAAAGCCAAAGTCTTGCCGGTTTCATTCAGGAAGCGCTGGTGGCGCGGACCCGCTCCGTCGACCGCGGGACACAAGCCAAACAATTTTTTGTGATCGCAAACGTGACTTCTCCCGCGGTGTTGATTGAGGGCGGTTTTATTACGAACCAGGACGAACTTTCGAAACTTGCGAGCGAGGATTATCGCGACCAATTAGCGGCAGCGGTTGCCGACGGGATTCTGCGGTATCGCAACGTGGTGAGTCAGCGGAAATCAGCATTGGCAGCCACAGGTCAGACCAGCGCTGAATAGGCAAAGGGCGTCGTCGTCCAAAGACCATGAAAATCACAACCGCTGCGGTGATTTTCATGGGATCGATGATGCTGATGCGGGCGGACCAACTCGTTGAAAGCGTGCAACAGGCTCTGAAGGACGAAGGTTTCTACTACGGCGAAGTCAACGGCGACATGAATGCGAATCTCACTGCAGCGATTCGCCGTTATCAAATTCGCAATGGTCTGCAGGTTAGCGGCGAGCTCAATGATGAGACGCTACGATCGCTCGGGATTAAATCTTCCGGGTCGTCGCGGCCAACGACCAAACCTGCGTCACCGACTCCTGCGGCGGCGGGTGTCCCCAGCGAGCCCCGTTCCGACGAGACGGAAACCGCAAGTCCCGCCCCTCCGGTTCAGCCTTTCAGTAACGCGCCACAAGACCAGCAGGTTTTTCCATCAACTCCCATGGGTCCGGCCAATTCGCCGGGGGCAGTCTTTGCTGACACGCCATTTCAGACCGCTCCTCTCGGCGTACAACGCAATGTGATTGTCTCGGCGCAGATCGTCCTCGCCCGGTATGGACTGTATCGTGAACAAATTGACGGAATCTACGGGCCTGCGATGGAACTATCCCTGCGCGCCTATCAAGCCCAAACGAGACTGCCGGTGACCGGGCGGCTGGATCTTGAAACGCTCGCGGCGCTGCGCTTGTTGCCCGGGCCGCGCCAGCACTTTTATAATCCCTACCGCCAGCGTATGCGTCCGCCGCCTGGGCCGCCGATTCGAGGTCAATGGGAGCCCGACTAGCCTTGTTTTGGATTATCGAAACGCACCGACTGCAGTTCGGCGAAAACTGTGCCCACGAAAATCTGTGCGTCGATGCGAAGGATGAGCCGCTCGGCATCGTCTGACACCCAGATTGTGGCGCGACGAAATTTCTTGTGCGGTTCTAGTTCAAGATGTTTTCCGATGCGTTTGAGTTGCAGATCAAGTTTGATCGCGTTGTAAGTGCCGGCGCGCACGGAGATTTTTTCCCGCCCGGTTACGGTGACGGTGGCCAGGTAAGCGTTTGTCGCCGGGTAAACCGCCAGACGATAAACGCTCCCTTCCTTGAGCGGCTGACTGCGCAAATAAAGCGCCGCCGAGTGCAGATCGAACAGGTTAGGGAAGACAAACTGCTTTGTCTTGGTCTGGGCGGCGCTGCCTTGACCTTCTGTTCGTGCTCGAGTCACGCCGCTGTTCGTGAAAGTCAGATGGGTAACGATTCGCTTTGATCGATAATTCTCCGTTTGTTGAGCTTCGATCGGGTTCAACGTGGCGGCTTTTGCCACCGCACGATAGTTCACATCCAGTTTCCACAACGCCCGGACCAAGCCACTGGTTCGGCCCGTTCCTTCGAGCTGAAATCTGTCGTTCGATGGCTTGATGAAGTGAACCTCACCCGTGGCGGCGGTCAATCCAGACCACCCAAAACGATAAGATGCATGCAGCGGGCGCAACTCCGGAAAATTCCCGGCCGGCTCCTTGCTGAGCGTCGCCTGCCAAGTTGCTGCCTGCGAAGCAGCGCAATATGCGAGCAGAATCGCGCTCGCGCATATCGCTAGTCGAGATCTGGTTGGAACAAACATGCTTAGGAAGTTCGCGCCTGCTGACAACCATCGGCGTGCCGGCGCCTGATTCATCCGTACACAAAAATACACGCGAGTGTAGCCCGCGTGTATTTTTGAGACTTTCTAGGCGAACCTCAGGGTTTCGTTGCTCTTGCTGCCGCCGGGGTGACGGACGGACCTGCCGCTTTCTTGGTCGAAGCTGTAGCGCGACCGGGTTTGTTCAGGGTTTCGATGATCTCGTTCGTGAAATCAATGTTGTCCGGCGAGTACAGCACGACAGGGACCCCATTGATGCTGATGCCTGATTTATCCAGCACAAAATCGAGGCTCTTGGCTTTAACTTTCTCAATTACCACGTCGGTAATTTCCTTCACGATTCCCTCGCGCATTCGCATCAACTGCTCCTGCAACTGACGTTCCCGCGTCTGGCGAAAATCGCTGATCTCACGCTCCATACTTTTAATGTTGGCGATCTTGTCATCGCGCTCCTTGGCCATGCCCGTTTTCTTGTCGGCGCTCAATGCCGGAGACTCCAGCTGCTTGTTCAGATTGTTGATTTCATCGAGCGCTTTTTTGTAAGCTTCCGCACGGTCATCGTATTCTTTCTTGGCGGCGTTCTTCGCGTCGTTGATTTTTACCTCGGCGTCCTTGGTTTTGTTGTATTCCTTGAACGCCCGCTGCATATCAACCGTTCCAATTTTAGCTGTGCCCTGTGCGAACGCCGCCATGGGAGCAGCCAGCGTCAGCGCAGAGAGTATTGACAGAGACTTTTTCATAAAAACAGAGGATATGGTGGACGAATCGCGTTAGACTGCAACCATATATATTCGTTCAAAACTGATAGCCTACGTTGAAGTTGAAATGGCCGCCGCCGTTGTACCCGTCACGTTGCAACGGATATCCATAGTCGAGGCGTAGCGGACCAATTGGCAAATCAAGCCGAATCCCAATGCCGATGTCGGAAGCGATATTGTTGAAGCCGAACGACCACCCGCTGCTATTTACGAAACCGGTGTCGTAAAAAATTGCACCGCGGGCTTTTTCAATGATCGGGAAAGTAAGTTCCACAGTAGTGCGCCACATGGATTGGCCGCCGGTCGGCTCGCCGTCCTGCTTCGGACCGACCTCGCGAAACGGGAATCCGCGGAGATTATTTGAGCCGCCGAGAAAGAGCCGCTCGAAAATTGGCACTTCAGTTCCGCTCCCCCATTGGTTCACGGTCGCGATTTCGCCGTTGATCAGCAGAATAAGGTCCTTGGGCAGATGAAAATATTGGGATCCTTCCAGGTCCAATCCGTAAATCTGGGTATCACCTCCGAGAAAACCGCCGCTGATGAAAGGCGAAAAGGTGATGCGTTGTCCACGTCGCGAGAGCAAAGGGTTGTCGCGCGAATCAAACACAACGCTGCTAAAGATCTTACTTTCAACGAACGAGCCTTTTTGTGATTGGATGAACTCAGGTGCGGCGGACGCCACATTAAAAATGTCGATGTCCTGCAGCGTGTATCCGAGAGTGCCGTACATGTAAGCGTTGATTGGCTTGCGAATGTCGAACGTGAACCCGTAGTTCCGTTGGTCGTAAAGAGAGCTTAAGTAATTCGCCTCGGTGTAAAAGGCCTGACCGGTCAGCGCAAGCCGCCGATCGAGAAAATAAGGTTCGGTAATTGTGAGAATGAAATCTTTTCGTTCTGTGCCGTACTGGATACGTAAGCGGAACTTTTGCCCACCGCCTGTGAATGAAGGCCAGTTGAACAGATCGAAATTACCCTGCGTGAGCTCCGCGAATCCCACAAGCTTATCGACCGTGCTAAAGCCGCCGCCAAAGCTAAGTGAACCGGTGCGTTTTTCCTGAACCAGAATCGTCAGATCTTTACGCCCAGGTATGTCTGTCTCTTCCGGATAAGTCTCCACCTTCGCAAAATAACCGAGGTTCTCCAGACGCTTCTTGGTAACGTCCACACGAACCGTGTTAAAAACGTCGCCGGGTGCGACGAGCACTTCGCGACGAATGACCTTGTCCTTGGTGCGCGTGTTGCCTTCAATATTGACCCGGTTCACAAACGAGCGGGTGCCCTCCTCAATGATGTAATGAACGTCTATAAGCGCGGGTCCGGCCGGCGTGCCTTCGGGTGTGACCACCAGGTCGACGTAGCCGCCGCTGCCGTACGCGTCAGCAAGCGCCTTGGCGTCATCGCGAAGCTGTTTTGGCGAATAGACGCTGCCCTCTTTCATTTTTAGCAGCAAGCGAATTTTGGCTTCGGTGGCATTCTGCTGACCGGTGATGGTCAGCTTGCGTACGTGATACTGTGGGCCCTCCGAAATTACGATGGTAATAATCATCGGGCCTTTGGCAGTGCGCTCCTTGCGGACGTCTTTTATTTCCACGTCGATGTAGCCGTGGTTTTGGTAGTACTCGCGGATCTTGTCCATGTCCTGTTCCAATTGGACCTCATCCAAGCGCCCGGTTTTATCCATAAAGTAAATGAGCGTTCTGCCACGGGTTTTCATCTGTTTGCGCAATGCCTTCTCGCTGAAGTGCGCATTTCCTTCGAAACGGACCTGGCTCACTGCTCCTTGGGTGCCTTCGTTCACGGTGAAAACCACGCGCGCTGTGCCGCGTTTCTCGTCGATTGGATCGATACGAAATTGAACGCTGACGTCGGTGAATCCGTGTCCCTGATAGACTTCAATGATTTTCTGGCGCGATTCTTCCAGTTGTTGTTCGTCAACCGCCTGGTTAAGTTTCACCTTGATTTCTTTGCGGAGTCTTTTCGGTTTGATCCGTTCGGCGCCGGTGATTTCGATCTCACGCACAATCGCCCGCGTTTGAACGGCGACGATCACTTTTACGCCGTCGCCTTGAGGCTGAGCAAAGATCCGAACATTCCGAATGTAACCGGTCTTGTACAGCGCCTTGATGTCCTCCTGCACCACCTCATTCGAATACGGTTGGCCAACTTTTGTGCGCATCTGCGCCAGAATGCGTTCCTTGCTGATCGTTGCAGGGCCCGTGTACTCCACGTCAATGGAGCGGATAATGGGAGGTCCCGGAGCCGATTGTGGCGCCTGCGCGCGGGCGAGTACAGTCGCAAAGACCGCACAAAGGGAGGCGATCCAAATCGCAACCGGCGGGGGGCGCATCCATCCACAAAAACGTTGCATATGTCAGAAGCGCAGCCCCACGCAACCCAAACCCGCGCAGGACAGGCGGCTATATCGGAAATAAGACCGCAATCGTCAAGGCGAGATTTTTCATTGAATCCCGAAGGTGCTCTCGTTCAACCCGCACTTCCCTGCCCGCGGGTAGAAAATTGCGGTGTTAACAAAAAGGTATCCGTCGGTTTGAAAAATTTCCGCCCTGCCTTACAGTGGCCGCTCGTTTGCTTGCTAATTCTGTCTCGATTTAACCTTTCAACCCAGCCATGTCTCAACACCGCAGTCTAAAAGGCGCGAGCACAATTGCGGCCAAGCGCAATGTGCTGAAACGTTTCGAGCGTGTCGAGCTTCTGAAAAAACGCGGCCAGTGGAAGGATCGCCAGAAAGTCATCGGTCTGCCGAAAACCAAGCCGGACGTTTGAACGAAGCCGAAGTAATTTGCTAAAAAGTTACAAAGTTAAAAGTAAGCGCGTTCCCTTTGTAGCAATTTAACCTTTGTAACCTTCTCTTGCGCCTTAATCGTTTCCTCGCCGCGGCGGGGTTTGGATCGCGCCGGCGCTGCGATGAATTGATCGCGGCGGGCCGGGTCGCTATTAACGGCAAAACCTGCACTGACTTCAGCGCGCAGCCAGGCGCGCGCGACCACGTCAAGGTGGATGGCAAACTTGTTCACGTTGCGCCGCCACTCACCGTTATGTTGCACAAACCCGCCGGATTCGTTTCGACCCGGAGAGATCCGCACGTGCACGACACTGTTTTTGATTTGTTGCCGGCAAAATTCTCGCGGCTGTTCAATATCGGCCGTCTGGACACGCCAACCGAAGGTCTGCTTCTTCTCACAAATAATGGCGATCTTGCACAGCACCTGACGCATCCGCGCTTCAAAGTTGAGAAGGAATATGAAGTAACGCTGGATCGCCCGTGGGATCCCGCGCTCACACCGAAATTACTGCGCGGAATTGTCCTGGACGGTCGGCGAGCAAGAATTGCGCGAATCCACTCCATTTCGCCAATGCGTTTGAGGGTTGTGTTGCGGCAGGGGATCAATCGGCAGGTCCGCCGCATGTTCGAAGCCCTCGGATATCACGTAAAACGTCTTGTCCGTGTTCGAATCGGCAGTCTGCGCCTTGGCGATTTACCGCAGGGACATTGGCGCGCATTGACAAAGCGGGAGCTGGAATCTTTGGAAGGGCGATGAAACTCGACGATTGCAATGCGCTGATCACAGGTGCTTCGGCCGGCATCGGCCGTGAATTTGCGCGACAACTCGCCGGTTGCGCGCGCTCGATCATTCTGGTAGCGCGGCGTGACGAACGATTGATCGAGCTAGCGGATCAACTGCAACGGGAACATCCAATGCTTCTTGTTCATATTCGAAAAGTTAATCTCGCTGACCTCGGGCAGTTGCAGGATTTGCTGGAATGGCTTGATCGCGCGAAGCTCCAAGTTGATCTCTTGATCAATAACGCCGGACTCGGCGACAGCGGCCCGTTTGCGAAGAGCGATCCCGATCGTAATAAGGAAATGACCGCCGTAAACGTCACCGCGCTAACTTTGCTGACTCGTCATTTGCTTCCGCAGATGATCGCGAAACACCGCGGCGGTATTCTTAATGTGAGTTCGTCGGCTGGCTTTCTGCCGATCCCCGGCTCCGCTGTTTATGCCGCCACGAAGGCTTATGTGACAAGTTTCTCTGAAGCGCTTAGAGCCGAGCTCCGCGGGACGGGAGTAAGCGTATGCGCGCTTTGCCCCGGTCCTGTGGTAACGGAATTCCAGCAAGTCGCCAAGCGAGAGGGCGCGCAGCCCGACATCGGTCCAAATTTCCTTCTTGTTACAGTCGAACAAGTCGTGCGCGATGGGCTCGCAGCACTTAGAGCAGATCGGCCTCTCGTCATTCCGGGGGTCGCGATGAAGCTGTTAATGCTTCTCGCTCGAATAATGCCAATGCCGATCTTGCGCTGGGTGGCACGAATCTCGCCGAGGACACGCGGCGTCGTGTGATCTCCAAGTCGCAGCCGGGAGGAATGCCGAATGTCAAAGGTGAAACCAATTGTGCGCGCTTACGAACACGACGCCGTTCACGAGAATCTCCGAGGTTGTCACGAAGGTAACGACTAATCCTAACACGATCAGAGGCAAAGCAGTGTTGATCCGACGACACACCCAGGAGACGCCATAAACATAGACAACGGCGAACGGAATCAGCGCGCCGTTTAGCAATCGGCCAGACGTAAAATAAGGATGCGCCCGTGACGGGTTGATGCAGTTGCCGAAATCGAATTGAATCGAGAGCAGCGCTAGAAACGCAACGCCTACCAGGAAAATCAAAATTGCGCTTCCAATTGCCTGTCGCTCAAATGCGGAAAGCCCAGCCTGCTTCCGTAAGCCTGCAACAGCTGCGGCAAGAAGAACCAACGACGAGACCGCATAGAATCCATCGGACCAGCGCCAACGCAACGGCTGACCATGCCAACTGACTTCCCCGCGCCAGAAGCTTGCTATTAAATCCGCCCAGAAAGTCCAGACACCCCGTAGCGTGAAAATAGGATGCTGCCACCAATCGCCAAACGGTTTTCGCGCCCAACCGAGTAAACTGATTTTCGCTGTCGATCCGGTGACATCGCCAAAATGAAATCTTGTCCACAGCATCCAGGTGCCGACCGCAATTGCAGCGCACGCAATCAAAGCGCCAAGCGCCATCAGTCCGACACGAGGTGTTCGCGAAATCACCGTAACGATTGTCGGAACAATCACCGCGAGCGCGACTAAGACCAGCGGCAAGTTGGAGAGCTTTGTTAGGCACGCAGCCGCGATCGTCAGACCTGTAAGCGCCCCGAGCAAGAAGCTTGGCGCGTTTGTTCGCAACCATTGCAAAATGCAAAGGAACAACGCGCCGAAACAAAGCGGGGAGAGCACGTCGTTGTTCATTGCGTAAAAAACATTTTGCGGAATGAAAGCCAGCAGCAGCGGCACGCCGATGCGCAGGTCCATCCGCTCCGGCGCGATCGTGCGGGCGGTTACGTAACCCAGCCAAACCATCATTGCGACGAGCGGGACGTTCAGAAATCGAATCCAGTACAACGATTGAAGCCCAGCCAATCCAAAGTGCTTCCCAAGCCACCACCACGCACTTGCCAGCGCGTAATACAGCGGTGGTTGGGATGATTCAAAATTGATTTCGCTGCTCCATGCCGCTCTTGTCGCCGCAATCTCCGGTTCAACTTTCGACCAGGGTTGTTTCCACAGCGGCGCCGGAAATTTCGCGTCGGGAAACCGTTTCGGCGGAAACAGGAACTCCGGCGACGCGTAGGGGACAATCCAGTTCAGCGTCTCTTCCTTCAGCCGATCGAAACTGCGCGGAACCTGGGCGTGCGAATACTGAATGATCAGATCGAAATGCAGATCCTCATCAATGTTGCTGAAGAACGGGAATGCTGCTGAATAGACGAAAACGCGGAGTGCAGCGACGACGCAGAGCAGCAAAATTAGAACGCGTTCCTTCGCAGCGACGAATGTTTTCGATTCACCAGACGCCATCGTAATTGCGCTGCAAGATTAAAAGCGGCGCAGCAGCGCCGCACTCCAAAACGTACAAAAGAAGAGCGGCGGTCGCATTCGTACCGCCGCTCTGAAATTTTCGAATCCTGCCAGAGCAGAATTTTACGAGGATTTGTATTTAACCGAGCAACCGTACGGCTTCGTCTCTGGCGTGCTGACGGACTTGCCTGCCAACGATTGATCCAGCGCCGCCTTCACATAGTTCGTAGAACTCGGAATGTCTGAAGGATTTGGGGTGGCTTTGCTGTCGATCGCGCCACGATAAATGATTTTGCCCTCTGGATTAATGACCACCATGTTCGGCGTGTTCTTCGCGCCGTAGGCGCGGCCTGCGTTGCCTTCAGGATCCATGAGTAGCGCAGTCTCATGCGTTTTCCACGAGGTCGCGATCTTTTGCGCCTCTTCCGGCGTCAGACTTCCCTGCGTGCCCGGCGCATTGGAATCAATGGTCAGCCAGACGACGCCTTTATCCGTGAACTCTTTCTGCAGGTTTTGCATATTACTGCTGCCGTAATGCTTTTTCACGAACGGGCACTCCGGGTTAAACCATTCGAGCACAACGTATTTGCCTTTGTATTGCGAAAGCGAGTGCGTCTTGCCTTTCGCGTCGGTGAGCGAAAAATCCGGCGCGGCGCTTCCAACCGGCGGCGCGTCCGCGGCAAAGACTGCGGTTGCGATCAATGATGTGAGAGCGGTTAAGAGTAGTTTGCTGTGCATATGATTCATTAGAAAACAGAAGTTGCTGAGACGTTTAAAGTTCTTCGGGTAAAACAGTCGTCGTGGACGGCAAAATTTCAACGGGACGCAACTCGATCTGCCCGCACTATTGCGAAGCCACACGGCGCGCAACAGTTTCGAGCTTCTCCAGAACCATGCTCTTGGTGAGCAGTTCCGGAAACACAATCGGCTCTTCGTTTTTCGCGGGATAAAGCACGTAGAGTGGAACGCCCGGGCGGCCGAAGTGCTGCAATAGTTTTGTGATCACTGGGTCGCCGTTGGTCCAATCGGCTTTCAATTTCACGATGCCGTGGCGCCGGAACGCTTCTCGCACATCCTGAGCTTCAAGCACATTGGCTTCATTGAATTTGCACGTAAGACACCACGCGGCAGTGAAATCAACAAACACCGTGCGACCCTGTTCCAGTTCGGTTTGCAATCGTTCGGGCGTGAACGGCTGCCAGTCACCTCGGATCTTCGAATCTGCGGAAGCAATTTTCGTGGACTGAAATTTATCGCCGATGAAATAAACGCCGCTGCCTAGGACGAGGAGGAGAACGAGGACGAGCACGACCGTCCTCGTCGTGACCGAAGCAGTTGGAACAACGAAGGCGCCTTTCATCCAGCACGCGATACTGATCACAAGCAGGAAACAGCTTGCCCAGATCGCGCCTTCCAAGCCGCGTTGTGCGCCGAGCACATAAACCAGAAAGAGCAGCGTCGCCAACAGCAGAAAGCCCATGAACTGTTTCACGTGCAGCATCCAGGGCCCGGGCCTTGGCAAAAAGCGCAGCCACGCAGGCTGCGCGCTCAAAAGCAGATATGGCGCGCTCATACCGGCGGCAATAGCAATGAACATCGCCAGAATGATTGCAGGCGACTGTGTGAATGCGAAGCCGAGCGCGGTGCCGAGAAACGGCGCCGTGCACGGCGTGGCCAACACGGTCGCAAACACGCCTTGGAAAAATGAGCCGAGCAGATCCTTGCGTTCGCTCGTCGAAACCAAACTGCGCGTAACCGATTGTGGCAACGAAACCTCAAACACGCCGAAGAGATTCAGTGCGAATACGAGCACAATTACGCTCAAGGCGAGGACGAAGTAAGGATTCGTGAACTGAAAACCGCCCCACGTTACATCACGCCCGGCACCTTTAAGTGCGATCAGCAGGACCGCCAGCCCGATGAACCACGCAAAAATCCCAAAGGTGAACGCAACGCCGCTGCGGAAAATTTTCTGCCGGCTCTGTCCCGCTTGTTGGATAAAGCCGAAAATCTTGAGCGAGATCACCGGCAATACGCACGGCATCAAGTTCAAAATGAACCCACCGAGAAGCCCAAAGAGCAGAAAGGTGAAGATTCCGCGCGCCGGCGCGGGGCGAGCGGAAAGTGACGCAGACAATCCTGTCTGCGCCCCTGCCGGCGCACTCGGGATCTGCCATGCCGCGCGATCATCGCCGTTCGGCTGCTGCGCAAACACGACGAGACCCGCGATCGACGACAGATCCTTCGGTGCCGACTCGAGCGGAACGCGAAACACAATTTCATTGTTGTTTCGCGATTGAACCGTGGAATGACCAACGATCGTCTCCTGCTCCGGCAACGGAAAGAAATCGACTGCCGGATATTTCACCAAAGTTTCGCTCGTAATTTTCAAGCGAAGATCGGACCCAACCCGGCTCCAATTGGTGCGTGCCACATTCGGCCCCGGCCCGTTTTGTGGAAGCAAGCGCCGATAACGCGTGAAAACATCCGTGTTCGCCGGCTGGCTTGCTGATGCTACAGGCAAATCCAACTGCAATGTGGCGCTGCCGGGGATGCAGATTTTTTCGCACACGAGCCAATTTGCTTCAGCGCCGAGTTTCGTGGACGAACTGTCGATCTTCGAAGGCGGCGTGATTTCCTGCATCAGCAGGACTTCGTTTTCATAGCCGTAGGTTTCGATGTCGCCGGGATCGATTGTTTTCAGCGGAATTGGCCACTGAATGTCGCCGATCTTCCAGGCCGGTGGCAGTTTCCATTTCAATTCCGTAGGCAGCCCTGCGTCGCCGGAAAATTTCCAGTAGGTATGCCAACCCGGAGCCATGCGCAGAAACAGGCCGGCGGTAAACGGCTTGCCGGGAACGAT
>JBKPBJ010000234.1:0-10640 GCA_046726875.1 Verrucomicrobiota bacterium | reverse complement strand
CGGGTTTGCGGGGAAAGAGATCGAGCGCGAAATGCTGAACACCATCATTCACCTGCGCCTGCGCGAAGCCTTTGAGTTGCTCAAACGCAGACTCGAAGAGGAACCGTATCTCGGCTATCTCGGCGCCGGCATTTTCATCACCGGCGGCTGCAGTCTTCTAAGCGGAATCGATCATCTCGCAGCGGAAATTTTCGAAATACCGGCCAATCTGACACACGCGCAGGCCGCCTGGGGTGTGACGTCCGCAGTGGAAAATCCCCAGTTCTCTACCGCAATTGGCTTGGTCAAGTTTGCGCAAGTCATGCACACCGACCGGCCGCCTAGGGGGTTCAGCCGAATTTTTGGAAAACTTTTCAGCGGAAAACGATGAAGGGGAAGCACCGACATCCAATAGCCAACCACGCAGTTGTCATCCTGAGCGAAGCGAAGGATCTCTGGTTTTTCTTCTGGCTCCCAGAACGACGTCCAGAGATGTTTCGCTTCGCTCAACATGACAGCATGGAGTTGGCTGCGTGGTGTCGTGCTTCCGAGCTTCTCTGGAAGTTGGAACTTGGAGGTTGGTGATTAAAACATGATTCAGCTTAACAAAAACTACAGTCTGCCAGAACGTCTGGCAGAGTTTATTTCGATCAAAATCGTCAGTGTGGGTGGAGCGGGTTTGAACGCACTCGACCGCATCGTACTTGACGGATTGGAGAGAGCCGATGTGGTCGCCATCAACACTGATGTACACTCACTGACGAGTTCAGTCGCGACGCGCAAAGTGCAGCTGGGCCGCAGTGTGTCGCGTGGTTTGGGTGCGGGCGGTGATCCCGACGTCGGATATCAAGCAGCGTTGGAATCGGCGGACGAAATTCGCGAGGCCTTGGCTGATTCGCGTGTGATTTTCATTTGTGCAGGGCTCGGTGGGGGCACAGGGTCGGGTGCAGCGCCGTACGTTGCACATGCAGCCCGTGAAGCCGGCTCACTGGTTATCGCGTTTGTGACTCTTCCATTTGGATTCGAGGGTAAGCGGCGCAATACGCAGGCGCGCGAGGCGCTGGCGCGGCTCAGCGAATTTGCCCACGCAGTCGTTTGTTTCGAAAACGATCGAATGGGCGATCTGACTCCACCGCAGGCCGGAATTCATCAGGCCTTCGCAACGGCGGATATGACCATCAGCCAAAGCGTGCGATCGATCGTGAACCTAATCCAGCAGCCTGGACTCATTCGCATCAGCTTCGATGAGTTGCTCACCGCTTTGCGCACACGCAACAGCCGTTGCTTGTTTGCCTACGGCGAATCCGATTCGGACAATCGCGCACACGACGCGCTCACGCAGGCATTGAAAAATCCGCTGATGGATCGTGGACGAATGTTGGCAGATGCAACAAACGTGCTGGTACAGGTAGCTGGCGGGCCAGGCATGACGCTCTCGGAGGTCGAAATCCTCATGCAGGAACTCGGGCGTCACGTTAGCGACCAGACGCAAATTCTGTTTGGCACAGTCGTGGATGCACGGCTTGGCGACCGATTGAGCGTCACGATCATCAGTTCCCTCTCGGCAGAAGAGGAAGCAACGTTGCCACAAACGCCTCCGGCACCGACCGGTGCGTCCGCATCCTCACCAGTTCGTGAGCACTACCAGCCCGCACCACCTCATCCTGAAATCAAACCAGAAGAACCGACTGTCGAATCTTTGCCTACCGAGGAAAACGTTCCGTTCGAAGAACCGATCGCGGCTGAAGCGGCACCGGTCGTACCACCGATGTCCACCGGATCGCCTATGATACCGACCCGGAATGGCGAGCCTGCGCGCCCCGTAACTAATCTGCCGGAGCATTCGGTTCCGTGGAAAGAGGAGAAAGCCTCTGCCGAAAAATCAGCGACGCCCGCGAAGCAGGAAGTCCTGCAATTCGAGCCTGTGACACGCGGTCGTTTCGAAAAAAGCGAGCCGACAATCATCGAAGGCGAAGACCTCGACGTCCCGACTTATCTGCGGAAGAACATCAAAGTGAAGTGACACTTCGCAGTGGTTGAAACGTAAATTGTTACACCGTTACATCGGCTCCGAACTTCGACGGTTCAACGTTTCAACAATTTAACGGATTACGTAAGCGTCGCCTACTTCTTCATCAGCTCCAGCACGGCAGTCGTCATTCCGATAACGCCTGTTCGAATCGTCGGCTCGGGGACGGGCGCGAATTTGCTGGAATGCAGACTCGGCAGTGGCGTGCCGGTCTTTTTGCTCTCTGCGATTTTTTCCGGCGCTACCGCACCGACGTGAAAGTCAACCGCTGGAATCGAATGGTCTGGCAAGCTGTATTCAGAAAAATCTTCGCCGCCCATTGTCGGATCCACAATCTCCACATTTTCTGTGCCTAACGACTTTCTCCAGACAGCCACGAGGCGTTTGGTGAGTTCCGGATTGTTGTAAGTCGCAGGCGTGAATTCGCCTTTCAAAACATTTACAACCGGTGCGCGTTCGGGGGGCACGCCGCCGGCCGCGGCGATCCCTTTTGCGATACGATCGATTGCAGCCAGCACGCGCTCGCGCACATCAGGCTTATAGGTACGCACCGTTAACTGCATTTTCACCTCATCTGGAATGATGTTGTGTTTTGTGCCGCCATGAATCGAGCCGACGGTGATGACGATCGGATTGAGCGGATTATTTTCACGCGAGGCAATCGTCTGCCACGCGTTGATCATCTCCGCCGCAAGCATGATCGGGTCCTTGGTAGTGTACGGGTACGCGCCGTGCCCGCCGACGCCCCGCACGGTCACATCCACTGAATCGACATTCGCATACGTGTAACCTTCCGTGACCCCGATGTGGTCGGTCCGCAGGTCGGCCTTGTCATGAAATCCGAGGGCGAAATCCGGTTTACCGAATTTTTCGTAGAGACCCGCATTGAGCAGTGCTCGAGCGCCGCTGCCGGTTTCCTCCGCCGGTTGAGCGACAAGGATGATTGTGCCGTGCCATTGATCTTTTAGTTTCGCCAGCGCGCGCGCCACGCCGACAAACATGGATATGTGCGCGTCATGCCCGCATGCATGCATAACGGGAACATCTTTGCCTTCAGCGTTCTTCGCGACGACCTTACTGGCGTACGGCAGGCCGGTTTCCTCTCCAACGGGCAGGGCGTCCATGTCTGTGCGCACCAGAACCTTGGGACCGTCCCCGACTCTCATGATCCCTATCACGCCGTAAGCTTTCAGGTTTGGATTATCATATTTGCCGAAATTCTCGGTGACTTCACAACCAGCCGCCCGCAATTCCTTCGCAACTATTGCCGATGTGCGCTGCTCTTGGGTGGATAATTCCGGATGACTGTGAATGTCTTTGTAGATCGTGAGCAAAGACGGCAGCTCCGTGTCAGCCAGCGATTGCGGTGTTTGCTGCGCCAATCCTGAAGCCCCAAACAGCAACGACAGCGTTAGCGCAGACAGCGCAATGAGTTTCATAACAGATGATGAACGCAATGCCGGTGTAGGGCAACCGCACCCGGTTGCCAGTCAAATGGCAGGCGATGCGCCTGCCCTACAATTTGTCATTCCGAGCGAAGTCGAGGAATCTCTCGATGTGGAATTTGAAAAGAACACGCTGCTCTTTGGCGCGGACCCAATGCCGCGAATCGTGGCCGTTGAGCTGGGCGAAACGGGCACGGTGCGCTTGCACCGCCGGGAACCCGATGGCTCGACGGTAACGGACGTCGAGCCGTTTCACCCATTCGTCTGGGCCGACTCAGACGTTCTCGATCTTGGCATCGAGACGGAGAAACTCCGGGGCAATCTGACGTACGGCTGGCTCGTCACGGTCGATAGCTGGAAGGAATTGATCGCGCTGCGTAACGGACTCAAAAACGCCGGACGCGATTTTTTCGCGTTCACTGATCCGGTTCAGCATTATCTCGCCGCAACTGGGCGCACCTTGTTCAAGGATTTGCGGTTCGAGGAGCTGAAACGCATGCAGCTCGAAGTGCTCGCTGTAGCCGGGGGCGGTGACCCCGGCACTGAAGACCACATCATGGCTATCGCCGTCTCAGACAACACCGGCTGGGAGGAACTGATCGTTGTGGATCCAAACAATCTCGACCAATCGGAGCACGGTGCGATTAAGAAGCTCACCGAGTTGATCAAAGAACGCGATCCGGATGTGATCGAAGGCCACGATTTGTTCCGCGTTCATCTGCCCCTGCTTGTCGCCCGCGCGAAGAAACTGAAAACCAAACTGGATTGGGGGCGCAGCGGTGGCTTTCTCCGTTCGCGTCCCTCACGATTGCAAATCGCAGAGAAAACCATCGATTATCCGAAGTTCACAATCGATGGTCGCCATTTCGTCGACACGTTTTTGCTGGCGCAATTCTATGACGTCGGAATGCGTTCTCTCGCAGGTTTCGAACGCACGGATGTCGCCCGGCATTTTAATCTTTGCGACAGCGACCAGATTTCAGGGCTGACTGGAAAGGAATTGCAACGTGCGTACCTGAGCGATTCCGACATGTTCCGACGACGCGCGCTATGCGGCGTTGGGGAAACGCGTGCGTTATCGAATTTGTTGAGCCAGAGCTATTTCATTCAGGCGCAAATCTTTCCTTACAATTATCAGGACGTGATCGTGCGCGGCAACGCCACGCGCATCAATGCACTGTTTTTGCGCGAGTATTTCCGGCAACGCCACTCCATTCCCGAACTGCCGATGCCGCGCGCGTTCGAAGGCGGTTACACCGACATCTTCTTCACCGGTGTGGCGCGCAACGTCTGGCATTGCGACGTCGCGTCGCTTTATCCGTCAATCATGTTGCAATTCGACTGCTTCCCGGCAACGGATGAGCTGCAAATCTTTCGCCATTTACTCACCGATCTCCGCACATTCCGGCTCGAAGCCAAAGCAACAATGCGGGCGGAACGAGATCCGGCGAGACAACATCATCTTCAGGCGTTGCAAAATACGTTCAAGATTCTGCTCAACAGCTTTTACGGTTACCTCGGATTCGCACAGGGACACTTTGCCGACTTCGACGCCGCCGCGCGTGTGACGCAGATCGGGCGCGATTTGCTGAAGAAGATGATCGACTGGCTTATCGCGCGTGGAGCACAGGTGATCGAGGTCGATACTGACGGAATTTATTTCGTGCCGCCTGCTGATGCTGTAGCCAGCGGCGGTGACGCCGGCCGCGGAAAGCCTGATTACGCGCAAGGCCAGCCGGGGTCAACGCCCCCGGCTACAACAATCGACGATTTGCGGCAAGCGCTGGCTTCGGAGTTACCGGCGGGCATCGACGTCGAAATCGACGAGCAATTCGACGCCATGCTTAGTTATAAAGCGAAAAATTACGCGCTTCTCACGAAAGACGGCGACGTCATGATCAAAGGCGGCGCGCTGAAGTCGCGTGGACTCGAAAAATTCCAGCGCGTTTTTCTGGAGGAAATGATCAAGATGATCATGCAGGGCAAACCGGAGGCAGTGGGCGATCTGCGAAACGAATTTGAACGAAAAATCCGTAATCGAGAGTGGAAGATCGACATGCTGATGAAAACCGACACGCTCCAGGATTCACTCGACAAATATCGCGCCAAGATAGCTGGCTCAGCGCGTAATCGCGCCGCTGCGTACGAGTTGGCGATCGCGAGCGGCCGCAACTACAAACCCGGCGATCAAATCAGCTACTACGTCAAAGGCACGCCGAAAAAGGTTGCCGCCTACGAAGCCGCCAAACTTGCCAGCGAATTCGATCCCGAAAATCGCGACGAAAATGTGGATTACTACGTGGCCAAGCTCGACGACTTGGTGAAGAAATTCAGCAGCCTGATCACGACAGCATCAACACCAAAACAGGAAAACCTCGCTTTATATGAATAAAAAACTCCTCGTATTCGTAACGGCGCTTGCCATTGCGACCACTTGCTGCGTCGCAACGAGCGATGAACACGCCGACATCAAAGCAGAAGTCACTAAGCGCCACGATGAGGCGGTGAAGCGGTTGCAGGATTGGATTGGGCAGGTGTCGATCGCGGCGGAGGACCGTGGATATCCGGAGGGTGCTGAGTACATGGCGAAGCTGGCGCGCGATGCGGGATTTCAGCAGGCGACCGTGGTTACAACCGATGGCAAGCCGGGTGTGTTCGCGACGCTCGACGCGGGCGCACCAAAAACGGTGGGGCTTTACTTCATGTATGACGTGAAACAGTTCGACCCAGCCGAATGGACGTCGCCGCCGACCGAAGCACGAATCGTGGACAAACCGCCTCTCGGAAAAGTGATGATTGGTCGTGGCGCGGTGAATCAGAAAGGGCCCGAAGCGGCATTTCTCGCGGCGCTGCACGCGATTCGCGGCGCTGGGAAAAAGATGCCGGTGAATCTCATGCTAGTCGCCGAGGGCGAAGAGGAGATCGGTTCCCCGCACATTCCGCAACTCGTTAGGCGACCGGAGGTGCTCGACGCGCTGAAGAAATGCGTCGGCGTATTCATGCCGCACGCGACGCAGGATTTAGATGGCGTTGTCACGGTGAACCTCGGCTCAAAAGGCGTGATTGAGCTCGAGCTCGTATCGAGCGGCGAAAAATGGGGGCGCGGTCCGGCAAAGGATATTCACTCCTCACTCAAGGCCATGGTGGACAGCCCGGCGTGGCATTTGGTCAAAGCGCTCGACACGCTCGTTTCCGATGATGGCAACGTCATCATGATCGATAACTACCCGAAGCCGCTTCCGTTGAGCCCGGATGAGAAGGCGATGATCGAAAAAGTATCGAAAGCGCGGAGCGAAGCGCAGGCGAAAAAACAATTCAGCGTCCAGCACTGGATTAACGATTTACCCTGGGAGCAGGCGAACGAACGCCTAGAATCGCAGCCGACCGCCAACATCGAAGGTTTGGTCGGCGGTTACACTGGGCCGGGCGGAAAGACTGTGCTCCCGCACAAAGCGGTGGCGAAAATGGATTTTCGTCTGGTACCCGACATGAAGGCGGCTGACGCACTCGCCGCGATCAAGGCGCATCTGGCGAAGCGCGGCTTCGGCGACATCGAAGTGAACATGACCGGCGGTTACGACCCGACGAGCACATCAAAAGATTCGGCATTGATCCAGGCGCAGTTGGCAACCTATAAGAAATTCGGAATCGACGCGTTGCTCTGGCCGCGCAACGCAGGTTCGTATCCCGGTTACGTCTTCACCGGCGAACCGCTCAAGCTGGCCGCAGGCCATTTCGGTCTCGGTCACGGCAGCGGCGCACATGCCCCAGACGAATATTACGTCATCGAATCGGCGAATCCGAAGATACAAGGCTTCGATGGTGCGGTGATGTCTTCCGTCGAATATCTATATGAATTGGCGAAGTAACGATTCCTAATTGTAGTGGCAGCCGTGTCGGCTGCGTTCCAATTTCAGTTTTGCAGGCGACACGCCTGCCGCTACACCAACTTCGCGTTGAGATTGATCTGCGTGCCTGCTAAAGCGATGGAGACCGGACAAGTCTTTTTCGTCAACTCGGCTTGCTCGCGAAATTTTGATTCGTCGATGCCGGGAACGTCGGCTTCGGTTTTCAAATCAATGGACGTGATTTTGAATCCGCCCTCGCCCGGTTCCAGTTTTACTGTCGCAGTCGTGCTGACGCGTTTCGCGGGATATCCTGCCTTCTCGAGATTGAACGCGAGCGCCATTGAAAAGCATCCGGCTTCGGCTGCGCCGATGAGTTCCTCGGGATTCGTGCCCTTGCCGCTCTCGAATCGAGATGAGAAGGAGTAAGGCCCATCGAATGCGCCGCTGCCGAGTTTCATTGTTCCCCTGCCCTCTTTGAGCGTGCCTTCCCATACCGCTGATCCAGTTCGTGTTGCCATTGTTTTAGCTCCTTTAGTGGTTTCTCGTGATGCAGGCAATCGTGCCTGCAATTCTGGCAGACAGGATTGTCTGCCTCACTCCACTTAGCGCGGACGCGGACGAGCGCAATTTGTTTTCGGAAACCAAGGCGCTTCGCACAAACTCCTGTGCGAGCTTAGGCGGCTTCCGGCGCAGCAATATCGTCAAGCGTTGCCGTTTGATCCCGCTTTGCTTGTGCGTCCGCTAAAACGCGCTGCTTGCGCGCAAGCCAGATGCTCAATGCGCACCAAGCGGCCGTGATCGGAACCGCAATCCAGCTAATCGCATTCAGGCTAAGACCAAGGCCTTGCAAACCATGGTAGGACCAAGCGCCTAACTGATCGCCAGTGCGATACCCGAGGGTGTCGGTAACGCTCTTCACTTTGTATTTGTCCTCGCGCCTTAACACGGTGAAGAGAATCTCCCGCGATGGCCGCATCAACGCGTAGGCAGCGGCGCGGCGTGCAACTTGAAAGACTGCTAACATTGCCAGACTGGCCGCGACGCCCATCGCAGTGAAGCCGACCATGCTTAGGAACGGAAGTGACACGAGTGTAAACGCAACTCCGAACCACTTGAGTAAGCGACCGGTCAAGAAAATCTGAATGAGAACGGTGATGCTGTTCACCCAAATTTCGAGATTTCCGAAGAATACCGTGCGGTCCGCACTGGTTTTTAGCACCGCACCTGCGAGATCGCTCTGCTGAAAATAAGCCCAAGTCGAAGTTGTTGTGTAAAGCAGGATGCTCGCGGCGAGTCCCATGAGGTAAGACGATCGGCAAATGTGCGTGATTCCCGACCAGATCGATCCGCCGATCGGTTCTTCGAGCATCGCAGCAGGTTCCTTTTGTTCAGCGACGCCGTGCGGAAAAAAGCGAACAAGAAATCCTGCGATGGCGAACATCGCCGCTGCGATGACGAGAAGATTCGCCGAACCAATCTCACGCACGTAATGCTTGGTGATGTAGGCGCCAAGGATCGCGCCGAGAGTGCCGCCGACGGCGATAAAGCCGTAAAGGCGTTTACCTTGCTCGACCGTGAACAGGTCCGTCATGAATGCCCAAAAAACGGCAGTATTAAAGAGATTGAACACGCTGACCCAAACAAAAAATCCCCGATTAATCCACACTTGCTCTGCCGCGGGACGGCTTCGCATCGCAATGAAAAAGAGCGCGAATACGACAATGAAAAATCCGTACGCAAGCGGAATGAATTTTCGCCGCGACATCCGCGCCACAGTCGCCGCGAAGGCCGCATTCGCGACCACCATCGCGACGAGTGTCGCAGTGAACATCCAAGGCAGCGCTTCCATGCTGCTCGCGCCAATGCTGTCGCGAATTGGTTTGGTGATGTAATAGCCGGCCAGAATGAGGAAATGGAAAAAGAACGCGAGCCAGAGCGCGCGAATCTCGTCCGGCTTTACGTCAACGATTTTGGAGAAAATTTTCTTCATGTTGTAGCCGCGGCCCTGCGGGCCGCGCGCACGCGTCGCACAGCGACGCGGCTACAATTTCTTTTTCCACGCGGTGAGCACTTCCGCTTCGCGTTCCGCTGACAGACCAGCTTTCGGATGCGATTGGCGCTCTTGCGGGAGGGACTTGAACCAGGCGAGCGTATCGCGTGCGGTGACGTCGAGCGGCCGAAACGTCAGGCCCTTGCTCAACGCGCGACTGATGTTCGTGCGCGCCAGCGCATCATCTTTCCCGGTCCACACCGGCATATCCGACCACGGCTGCACTTTTTGCTCAGTCAAAAATTCCTCGTTCACCCACGTGAGGTTCGCGGCGGGCTTCAACGCGCTCTTTATTCCATCAAGCATTCCGCCGATGCCCAACGCCTTGGCGGGCCCGGTCGCGTTGTAAATTCCGGTTTCGCGGTTCTCGACCATGCGGATCGTCCATTCGGCAAGATCGCGAGCATCGATGAATTGAACGGCGTTTTCAGGCGAACCCGGCGCCAAAACTTCGCCGCCGCGATCGATCCGCACCGGCCAGTACGTAAAGCGATCGCTCTCGTCGCGAGGGCCGACGATAAGTCCTGGGCGAATGATCAAAGTTTTCGCAGGAAACCATTTCTCAGCTTCGCGTTCTGAGAGCGCCTTTAGCGGCCCGTAGGTTTTGAACCCGGAGGCGCGCACCGCTTCAATCGTCTCCTTGTACGGATCTGCGCCTTCGTATTTTTCCGTCGCCGCGTTTTCGTCAGGCCCCTGTTTCGGCTCGCCGTAAACGGAGATCGTCGAAATAAAAACGTAGCGGTCAACATTTCCTTTCAGCACCTGTGCTGCGTCGCGCACCCATGCGGGCAGCATCGTCGGGTTATCGATCACCACGTCCCATTGCCGATTTTTCAGCGCGTCGAGGTTACCGTTACGATCGCCGATGAGCTGCTCGACTTCAGCAGGCAATTCGCCGGGATGCGTCTTGCCGCGGTTAAATGTCGTCACTTTGTGTCCGCGACTGAGCGCATATCTCACCTGATATGGCCCAGTGAATCCTGTCCCGCCGAGAATTAGAATGCGCATCGGTGCTGGTGTCTTCTCCGCGAACAAAGATGTCGATGTCGCGCGCGACGCAAGCGCAGTCACTGTGGATATTTTGATGAAACGACGGCGATCCATAATCTCAGCAACCTTGTTGTCATTCCGAGCGAAGTCGAGGAATCTCTTGCTGCATCATTTAAAATTCGAGATGTCTCCAGACCTTCGCGTAAAGCTACGGCTTGGCAGGCGACTCTGGTCGACATGACAAATGGAGAGGTGAACCGAATGACCCGGCGCGAAGCTGCAAAAGTGATAGGCGGAAC
>JBKPBJ010000233.1:0-5803 GCA_046726875.1 Verrucomicrobiota bacterium | reverse complement strand
GCAGCAGCTTCGCCCAGCGATGCGGGCACGCTCTTTTTTCTCTTTGATTTTGCGGTCCGCTGCGCCGTCTGAAGCATCGCGTCATTTTAGCCAAGATCGGGAACTGCGCGCAAAGTTTTTTGTTGGAGCACAGGCATCTTGCCGGTGGGGTCAGCGGGCTTCCAGCCCGCTGAATCTGAGGCTCTCAAAAAATGCTTCGGCAGGCGAGACGCCCGCCTGCCCCAGAGGCAAGATGCCTGTGCTCCACTATCGCGCCGCGAGCGCGAGGCGCTGCTGTCTCGGCGCTCGTTCGCCGCCGTTTGACGCTGCTTCAGTGACAGGTTGCGCGGGCGCAGTGAGTTTGACCCCGACTAATTTGCTCACGCCGCGTTCTTCCATTGTCACGCCATACAGGATATCGGCTTTGGCGATCGTCCGTTTGTTGTGCGTGATGATGATGAATTGGCTCTGCTGCACGAACCGGTCGAGCACGCGGATGAAGCAGTTGATGTTGTTTTCGTCGAGTGGCGCGTCCACTTCGTCAAGAATGCAGAACGGACTCGGGCGCACCATGTAAATCGCAAACAGCAACGCGACGGCCGTCATTGCACGTTCGCCACCACTCAACAGCGACACGCTTTGCAATTGTTTCCCCGGTGGTTTGGCCGTGATTTCGATGCCGCAGTTGAGCGGATCATTCTCGTCGAGCAACGACAGGTCCGCGCGCCCGCCACGGAATAGCTCGCCAAACATTTCCCGGAAATTCGACCGGACTTGCTCAAATGTTTCGGCAAACAGTTTTCGTGTTGTGGAATTGATGCGAGCAATCACGTCGAGCAACTCGCGCTGGGAATTGGTAAGATCGGTGTTTTGCGCTTCAAGGAATTTGTAACGCTCCTCGAGTTCGTCGTACTCGTGCACCGCCTCGAGGTTCACCGGCCCCATGTTGTCCAGCTGTGTTCTGAGATCGGCTATAACTTTTTCCAGATCTGGAGAGGCAATCTCGGCCGAGGCCGGCGTCGCAGAGCCTGTCCTGAGTTGGTGGAAGGAAGCTCCGCCCTCCAGTTTTTCAGTGCGCTTTAATTGCGCGCTCAACGTCTTTTCGAACGCCGCGTCATCAGGCATGAACTGGCGCAGATCGAGATGATAACTGCGGGAAATGTGCGCGAGGAGATTATCGATCTTCAGTTGGAATTGCGATTCCCGGACTTGCCCCTGTGCGCGCCGGTCCTGTAATTCGCCTAACGAGTCTCGCAGACGCCGCAGTTCGGTTTCCCGATCGGAAATCGCGGCAAGTCGTGTCGCGCGCTCGCCGGCGATTTTCGTGCTGTTCGCTTGTGCCTCGTCACGCTGTGCCGTTTGAATTTTGATCAGCGTTTCAGATTCACGCGACTGCTCGGCCTGCGTAGCTAATTTCCGTTCGTACATCGCGATGTCCGCCTTTCGCACATTGATCAACTCGGCCAGCTCGGCATCGCGCGCGTTCATTGGTTCGCGTTGTGCAATCAAATTTTCATGGCGCTGGCGGCCGGTTGCGACGCCCAGTCGCAGTTCATTGGTTCTCTCGGTTAACTCTTGCTCGCGCAGCACCGTCTGTTTCTGCGCAGCTTCGAATGTGGCGAACTCGGTTCTTTGATTGACCAATTGATTGCGCCCCGATTGAAGATCTCGCTCCACATGCGCAATCCGTTCGTCGGCCACCGTAATCTGGCGCTCCAGAGCGGTTTTTTCCGATTGCAAAGTATCGATCTTGCGTCCGGCGTCGCTCAATTCTCGCTGAAGCCCCGAAGCGGTTTGAAGGGCGATTTTCGCTTCGTCCCGCCTGGCGTTAACTGAATCGCGCTCCTTTGCCAGCACAGCTTCTTCTTTTGCCAGATCGGCGATTTGCGCTTTGCGCTCGAGCAAAGAAGCCGCGCAGACTGGGCCGCTTCCCCCGAAGACGATTCCTTCTGGCGAAATATATTCGCCGGCGAGCGTGGCCATCGCCAGCGCAGGCTCTCGTTTTTTGCACTCGAGCGCCTGTTCCAGTTCTGGAAAAATGACGACGTCGCCGAGCAACGGCATGACGAGTGCCTCCAGCGGTTTCGGTGCCCTCACTTTGTCAGTAGCCCACGCCAGTGCCTTGGGTGGCAGAGCTTTTTGCGCCGGCTGCGGCGCGGCGGCTGTCAGCTTCGGAATGAGCAGCGCGGCGTGTCCTAGCTTTTTTTTCTTTATGCACTCAATTATCTCCGAAGCAATTTTCGCATCTTTTAGAATGATGGCGTGCAGATTACGCCCCAATGCGGCTTCGATCGCCTGAATGAATTTTGGATCAACATCGAGTTGCCCAACAAGCGACCCGGCAATCGCGTGCCGGAATTTTTCAGAGCCGTCGAGGCCCTTGAGCAGAGCCTGTGAACCTTCGGCGAGTCCTTCACCCTCTTCGTTCAGCTGACGCAACACTTCAACGCGCGATCGCTTTTCGGCGAGGGTTCGCTCGAGCGCGGCAAGATCCTGTTCCGCTCGAGCGAGTAGCTTCTCCTTTTCGCGAAGGCTGGACTCGATGTCGATCGGTTGGCTGCGGGCCGCTTTGAGCGAGACAGCGATTTGCCCGACGAGTTTGTCGCGCGCTTCGTTCAACGCTGCGATCTCTCGCAGGAGCTGTTCGATTTGTGCGTGAGTTAATTCACGGCGTGCTTTGGTTCCGGAGAGTTCCTCTCCGAGGGCCGAGATCCGGCTTTCAGATTTCGACACTGCGAACTGCAATTCTTGCAAGCGCGTCACGCGATCGCTCTGCTGCTTGTGGATTTCTCCGGCAAGAGCCGATAGCTCGGTCAGCTCCGCTTCATTTTCTTTCAACTGCTGCTCGATTTCCGTGATCGAACTGTTCGTTTGCGCGATTTGGGCCGCATGTTGGCTACGTTTGTTTTCAGCCTCAGCGATGTCGCGCCGCGCACGCTCTATGAGCTCGGACAGCTCCTGGCCACGCTGACGGTTGAACTCGATGCGGTTGCGATGGGCTGCAATCTCACTGTCGAGTCGCTGAACTTCTGCACGTGAATCGGCGATCTCGATGTCGATCTTGTCCAGCGCGCCGCGTTCCTCGGCCAGCGCGCTTTCGCTGTTGTCGATTTTCGCGCGCGTCGTCTTTTCGCTGTCAATCAGACGCTCGATTTGTTCCCGCGCCCCTGCCAGGTCGCGCTCAAGTGAAGCGAGTTGTTTGCAAGCATGATGTGTCTCAAGCACGCGCAGATCTGCGTGCAACGCCTGATAACGTCGAGCTTTCCCCGCCTGCCGCTGGAGTGAGCCGATCTGGCGTTTGACCTCCTTGATGACGTCGCCGATGCGCAACAGGTTCGCTTCCGTTGCCTCGAGCTTTCGCAGCGCCTCGCGTTTTTGCGTTTTATATTTCGTGATCCCGGCTGCTTCCTCGAAAACCGCGCGTCGATCTTCGGGACGCGAGCTCAAAACCATGTCGATTCTGCCTTGCTCCATCATTGAGTAAGCGGTCCGTGCGATCCCGGTGTCGGCAAAGAGACTTTGAATATCCCGCAGGCGGCACGGCGTTTTGTTCAGCAAATATTCAGAATTTCCATCCCGATAAACGCGGCGCGTCACGCGCACGTCATGCCATTCGATTCCGAGTTCTTCAGCGCAATCAGTGAACGTGAGCGAAACCTCGGCAAATCCAACTGGCTTGCGTGTGTCGGCGCCATTGAAGATCACGTCCGCCATTTCGTCGCCCCGGAGGGATTTGGCAGATTGCTCACCAAGCGCCCAGCGTGCCGCATCGAGCACGTTCGACTTTCCGCAACCGTTCGGGCCGACTATCGCGGTGACGCCTTCGTGAAAATTGAAGACGGTTTTATCGGCAAACGATTTGAAGCCGAATAGCTCCAGCGATTGTAAATGCATTTTGGGCCCAAACCCCGGGCTTTCGGAGCCTCAATACAGCAGGCTTGTTAGGGTTACAAGCTGAAAATCATACAATTTGAAGGGGTTCCAGGGCAACCCGGCTACAGGATATTGTGGACTGGCGGCGATTAAGTGATCCAGTAAAACACCCCAGCTGCAATTCCCGCCCATTTGAAAAGTACCGTCCTTAGCCCGTGGAGCTTAACTCGCCCTCTTGCTTTGGACAACTGAATGACACACGATGCGCCAATGGCAAAGGAATCGCCAGCTTGGATACAACAGGAAGAGCGCATTGATCATCAATTGGTTCGCGGCATTGGCATTCCAGCTCTCACGGCGAATATCGTCAGCTCGACAATCGGTGCGGGAATTTTCGTGATCCCGGCGACAGTTGCCAAGGGACTGGGATCCGCGGCGCCACTGGCATTTGTGTGCTGTGCGATCGCTATGGTCTTGTTCGTCACTTGTTTCGCGATCGCTGGCAGCCGCGTTTCGTTGACCGGCGGTCTTTACGCGTATGTCGAAGTAGCGTTTGGGCGCTATGTCGGATTTCTCGCCGGGATGCTCTATTTTCTCACCGCGCTCGGCGCAGTTGCTGGTGTGGTGAACGTATTGGCAAACTCCGTCGCGTTGGTGGTGCCGTTCCTGGGCGGTCCAATCATGCGAATCGTCGTCATGCTCGCTGTTTACGGTTCGCTGGTAGTAATCAACATCCGAGGCGTGCGCCAGGGCGCGGGCGCGGTGACGGTGATCACAGTAGCAAAGCTTTTGCCCCTGTTCTTGTTCGTTTGCGTCGGAATATTTTTCATTCACGCACCGAACCTGTCCTGGACCGGCTGGCCAAGCAGCAAGTCGTTAGGCGATGCCGTTATCCTTTTGATTTTCGCTTTCGTGGGAATCGAGGTGGCTTTGATTCCTAGCGGCGAAGTGAAGAATCCGGCGCGCACGGTTCCGCGCTCGGCCTATCTCGCGCTCGTGACCACGACCACCATCTACCTTATGATTCAACTCGTTGCGCAGGGCACACTCGGAGCCGATCTGGGAAATCACCCGGACGCGCCGCTTGCCGAATCGGCCGCGAAATTTCTCGGCAATCTGGGTCGCATGATTCTGCTGGCTGGAGCCAGCATCTCTGCATTTGGATTCGTGACCAGCGACATCCTGAGTTCGCCGCGAATGATTTTTGCCTTCGGACGCGACGGCGCTTTGCCGCAGTTTTTTGCGCACGTGCATCCGCGATATCGATCGCCGGACGTCGCGATCATCACCTATGCGTTGTTGGCGTTTGCGCTCTCAATCAGCGGCACATTTGAGAAGCTGGCGGTTCTTTCGAATGTCGCGGTTTTGTTGATGTATTTGCTTTGCTGCGCTGCTTGCTGGGTTTTGGTGAAACGGGATGTGCGCTCGGATCCCGACCAGTCGGGATTCAATTTTCCCGGAATGAAAATTGTGCCTGCGCTGGCAATCCTCGCCATCCTTTGGATTCTCGCTCACGCCACGGGTCGCGAATTCCTGGTGACTGGAATCGTGCTGTTGCTTGCCTCGATACTATATCTCGTGCGGACATCTATTGCACGTTCCGAGCGCGCGAGCGTGTAATTCCGGGGAGCGCGCGCGCCTCGCGTGCTGGCGATCGCGCCCTCGCGATCGCGAACTTTCTCTTCCCGGCATCTTGGTCGCCAATTTCGGCGGGAGCGTCGAAACGAGCACGCGAGGCGCGTGCGCTCCCCAGAACTTTGAGTACGTTCGAAACCATGCGCGACAATTATCTCGACGAGTATTATTCATTCCTGCGGTTTCCGAGTGTCTCGACTGACGACAAGTACAAGGAAAAGTTAGTCGAGTGTGCAGAGTGGCTGGTGAGCAAGCTCAACAGGATCGGTCTGCAAACGCAGCTTGTACCTACGAAACGTCATCCCATTGTGTGGGC
>JBKPBJ010000232.1:0-4231 GCA_046726875.1 Verrucomicrobiota bacterium | reverse complement strand
TCGCGCCCGCCGCAACGCGACCGATGGTTTCGCGCGCAGACGCGCGACCGCCGCCCTGCCAGTTTCGAATTCCGTATTTCGCTTCGTAAGTGTAATCGGCGTGCGAGGGGCGAAATTTGCGCGAGATCTCGCTGTAATCTTGCGGTCGAGCGTCTTTGTTTCGGATGAAAATTGCGATCGGGGTCCCGAGCGTTTTACCTTCAAAAACGCCAGACAAAATTTCGCACCGGTCTTCCTCTTTGCGCTGTGTAGTGAGTTTGCTTTGACCCGGGCGACGACGATCCAGCTCTCGTTGAATTTCCCCTTCGGAAATTTCGATACGCGGCGGGCAACCATCAATCACCACGCCGATGCCGCCGCCGTGGGACTCGCCAAATGTGGTGACACGAAACAATTGGCCAAATGTGTTAGACATCGCAGCGGAAAACTAAATTCGGTGCGGCACGATAACAACGTGGAATCGGGGTGTCCGGGGAGCGCGCGCCCTCGCGTACTGTTTCCGGCGCCCCCGCCGGAAACCTCTGCGTGTTGGAACGTCCTCGAACGTTCGTTGGGCATTCGGCGAGGGCGCCGAATGTTGCACGCGAGGGCGCGTGCGGTCCCCAGATCAGATCACTTCAAGCGCGGTCTTCAGATCATCAATTAGATCGCGCACGTCCTCGACGCCAACCGACAAGCGGACAAGCGAATCAGTGATGCCAAGTTTTCGTCGTTGTGCTTCCGGCACAGAAGCATGCGTCATGAGCGCAGGATGATTGATCAGGCTTTCGACACCGCCCAGGCTTTCGGCCAATGCAAACAAGTGCGTGTTCTCAAGAAAACGCCGCGTTCCTGCGAGTTCTGTTTTTAAAACGATCGTGACAATCCCGCCGAATCCGCGCATTTGTTGCCGGGCCAGATCGTGCTGTGGATGCGATTTTAATCCGGGATAATAGACAGATTTGATCTCGCGCTGTTCTTCGAGCCAGCGCGCAATTTCCAGCGCGTTTGAGCAATGTCGCTCCATGCGGAGCGCCAGCGTTTTCAAGCTGCGGAGGACAAGAAAACTATCGAACGCGCCGGCGATTGCCCCAACGGAGTTCTGCAGAAACGCAATTTGATCAGCGAGTTCCTTGTTTTTCCCAACAACGACGACGCCACCCACCAGATCGGAATGCCCGTTCAAATATTTCGTCGCGGAATGCACAACGATGTCGAAGCCCGATTCGATCGGTCGTTGGATCCAAGGAGTCGCGAAAGTGTTGTCACCAACTGAAATCAATTTCCGTTTGCGCGCGATCTTAGCGATCGCGTCAAGATCGATCAGCTTGAGCAGTGGATTACTCGGGGTTTCGATCCAAACCATCCGCGTGTTTGGTTTGATTGCGCGCTCGAGATCCTTCGCATCGGTCAGATCCACGTAGGTAAAATCAAGATTCGCGGAGCGGCGGCGCACTCGGTCGAATAACCGGAAGGTGCCGCCATACAAATCGTCGCTCGCCACAATATGCGAGCCACTGTCGAGCACCTCCAGCACCGTCGCCATGGCAGACAGACCGGATGCGAACGCGAACCCGCGCGATCCGCTTTCCAAATCCGCGATGCACTTTTCGTATGCCAGCCGGGTGGGATTGATCGAGCGGGCATAATCGTAGCCTTTGTGTGTCCCGGGACTTTCCTGCACGTACGTAGACGTGGCGTAAATCGGTGTCATCACCGCGCCGGTCGTAGGGTCCGGCTGTTGTCCGGCGTGAATAGCGCGCGTCGCGAAGCCCTGTTCTTTTTTCATGGAATATGGTAGCGCATGCCTCCGGCTTGCGCTCCAGAATTAGCCGCAAGCGAGACGCATGGGCTACATTATACAAACTCGCGTTCCGGCAGCGTGGACGATTTCGGCATGTGAAGCCGGAGATAGGAAAGCAAATCGGTGCGCGTAATCAGCCCAAGAAACTTGTTTTCGTCCATCACAATAGCAACTCGCCCGCGATCAAATACTCCCAGCAAGTCCGTGATTTTGGCGTCCGGCGGCAGCGTTTCCAACTGGTCCGTCATCGCCTTGCTCACAGGATCGTTAAAATGCGACGGCTCACGGTGTACTTTTACCAGGAGATCAGATTCGTCGATGATGCCGATGGCGCGGCCGCTTTTGTCGACCACCGGAAGCTGCGACACATCTGAGTCGCGCATTCGCTTGAACGCTGTGAGCAACGAATCATCCGGCCCTACCGTGATCACTTCGCCAGCTTCGTATCGATGCGAAATCAAATCGCTCAGGTCGCCGTGCGGCGGACGATGAATGAATCCCTGCTCGGCCATCCAAAAATCGTTATACATCTTGGAGAGATACTTGTTGCCGGTGTCGGGAACGAGAGTAACCACCCGTTTGGGTTTTGTTTGCTCCCGGCAATAACGCAGCGCGCCAGCGAGAAGCGTGCCAGTAGACGAGCCACCGAAGATTCCTTCCTTACGCAATAGCTCGCGTGCCGTCGCAAAACTTTCCTCGTCATCAATCTCGAATGCTTCTGTGACTAAGGACATGTCCGCGATTTCCGGGACGAAATCTTCACCGATGCCTTCCACTGCCCAGCTGCCCGATGCAACGAGCTGACCGGTCTTGACGTACTCGTACAAAACGGAGCCGGTCGGGTCGGCCAAAACCATTTCGATGCCGCGGCGCGGTTTTACGCGATTAAAAAATCTGCCGAGCCCAGTCAGCGTCCCACCTGAGCCGACTCCCACGACGACGGCATCCACATCGTGCCGCATTTGTTCCCAAATTTCAGGGCCAGTCGTGCGCTCGTGCGCCAGAGGATTCGCTGGATTACCAAATTGGTTCACATAAAAGCCACCGGGAATTTCTTCGGCGAGCCGGAATGCTACGTCCTGGTAGTACTCAGGATGGCCGCGCGTTACATCAGACCGCGTGATTCGCACTTCAGCGCCGAGCGCTCTCACGTGCGAAATTTTTTCCTGCGACATCTTGTCGGGAATCACCAGCAGGACGCGATAGCCTTTCGCGCCTGCGACCAGCGCTAGGCCAAGTCCCGTGTTCCCTGCTGTGGCTTCAATGACGGTGCCGCCGGGCTGCAGTTTCCCCTCGACCTCAGCTGCTTCGATCATCGACAGCGCGATGCGATCCTTGATCGAGCCACCCGGATTTTGATTTTCGAGTTTGAGAAAAAGTCGACACGGCCCGGTATCAAACTGGGTTACTTCCACCAGGGGCGTATCGCCAATGAGCGAAAGGATTTCGGGCCGCTTGGTATGCGTAATGGCGGGCGCTGCGGAACTCTGACTCATAAAGCTTACTCGATCGATGCCTCGCCTTTGTGCGACCACTCCGACTGGCTGTCTGTCAGAAATTGTTGGAGCACAGGAAAACGGACCTCGCCGTAGTTCAATGCGTAGCGGAGATCGCCGCCTTTGTAAATCCAAGTCGTCGGAATCCAGTTCAGCGGCAAACCCGCAAACTGCTTGATCTTGTTTTCACCGCGACGCGGACCTGGATCAGCGAGAATTGTCACGTTCGGCTGATTGCCGATTCCGAATTTATTCAGCATCGCACGACCGTCCTGGCCATCATTCCAAACAGAGACGAAATAGAATTTCACATCGCGATTTTCATTTACTGTTTTGCTCCAGCCGCCGGTTTTGAGTTCAGCCTGACAATTCGAGCACCACGGCGCCCATAGATGAACAAGAGTGAGTTCGGGCGATTTGATCGCGGCGAGGATTTTATCCTCCGCCGGGGATTGCGCGTACAACGTACCGGCCATGAGCACAATCAGGATCAACAATCGCAGCATCGCCATGCTGCGCCAGAATACGGGAGAAACGCGGCCCACTCAAGGTCTGGGGAGCGCACGCGCCTCGCGTGCTGTTTCCGGCGCCCTCGCCGGAAACCTCTTCACGTGTCGAAACGTCGTCGAACGCTCGTTATGAATTCGGCGGGGCGCCGAATGGAGCACGCGAGGGGCGTGCGCTCCCCAGAGTTGACCTCGTGCACAAAAACGCCTAGTATGGCATTCCCATTTCCGCTTCCGGCAGCAGCTGGATGCGCGGACATCGGCGTTCGATTTAGAGCGCCGCTGTACTGAAGAGGAGGCCTACCTATTTTATGATTCAAATGCAGGACGTGATGTCGAAGCCGATGCCGGACTTCCGCGAAGGAAGCATCATCAAAGGGCAAATTTTGGAAGTTCGTCCACGCGAAGTGCTCGTCGATGTCGGATATAAGTCCGAGGGTGTCATT
>JBKPBJ010000231.1:0-22440 GCA_046726875.1 Verrucomicrobiota bacterium | reverse complement strand
ACTGCCCTTTCCACTCATCGCCCGGACTCCGTGATGCATTTCGCCGCCAACGCGCTGGTTGGTGAATCGATGCAGAACCCCTCCAAATATTTTCGGAATAACATTTGCAATGGATTGAATCTGCTCGACGCCATGGTCGCGGCTGATGTCCGGCGGATCGTCTTTTCGTCTACCTGCGCGATTTTTGGTCCGCCCGATCGGGTGCCAATCGACGAAACCGCGCAGCAGCGTCCCATCAGTCCCTACGGCGAATCCAAGCTCGCGTTCGAAAAAATTCTGCGCTGGTACGACGAGGTTCATGGGGTGAAATTTGTTTGCCTGCGCTACTTCAATGCCTCCGGTGCATCGGAGAAATTTGGCGAAGACCATCGGCCGGAGACGCATCTAATTCCCACTGTGCTACAGGTGGCGCTCGGTGAAAGACCAAAAGTCGAAATTTACGGAACCGACTACGATACGCCGGATGGAACATGTATTCGCGATTACATTCACATCTTCGATCTCACCAAAGCGCATATCTTGGCTCTGGGCGAAGCCGCCAGCGGCTGTTACAACCTCGGTACGGGCGGCGGTTCGAGCGTTCGAGAAGTGATCGAATCGTGCCGCAAAATTACTGGACGAAAAATCGAGACGATCGAAAAACCACGGAGGCTAGGCGACCCTCCCCGGCTCATCGCGTCTTCGGAAAGAATAAAGAAGGAACTTGGCTGGCAACCGCGATTTCAATCGCTCGATGCGATCATTGATAGCGCTTGGAAATGGCACCAGGAGTTTCCGAACGGGTACAAAGATTAAACTGCACCACCATCCGCTCGAACGGCTTTTCAGTTTTAGATCACGTATGTGAGCCAAAACTGAAGTGCACGGGGAACCGCGGCGTTGAGCCATTTCGTTTTATTGGCTCCGGCCCAGCTCGGCCAAGGCTGCTTTGACCAAGCCGATTCCAAGATCGCTGAGCCGTCCAGCTGGCGACCTCAAAACCCGCACATTGTCGTTTGCAGGCGCCCAAACATTGGGATCCGTGGGACCGAAGAGGAGAATGCAATTTGCGCTGGCGGCCGCAGCCAGATGCGAGATTCCGCTGTCGTGCCCGATGAATATCGAGCGCTCAAGCACGGCTGCCAGGTGAGGCAGCGGCAGGTTTCTGGCGAAACGGACATCGCGATTTTTCCATTCGCGTTCCAATTGGTCGGTCTGAGCTTTGTCTGCCTCGCCTGAGATCACCAGCAAGCCTTCGACATCTCCGAAACCACTGCTTGACGAAAACAAGTCAATCCAGTTTTCCAGTGGCCAGTTCTTTTGGTTGCTGCCGCTTCCCGGATGTATTGCCACAATAGGTTGCGACGCCGACGCGAGGAACGCGCCGGCAAACTCCAGATCTTGTATTGAAGGAAAAATTCTCGCGGCAAGATCGACGACCTTGATTCCCAGTTCCTCAATCGGTCGCGCAAGCTGCCGCGCCGCGCGGCCGCCGTTTTCGAAGATCCTTGCCGGTCCGCAAATCAGATTTTCAACGCCACATCGGCGAAGATTTGTTTCGAAGATCTGGTCGGGGTCGTAGAGATAACTGACGATTAAATCGAAGCTGGCGAAATAATCGGCCAGTTCCGCAGGCAATTCCGAATTGCGCGCGAAAAATCTGGCGAGCGGTACGTATTCAATCGAACGCACTGCTTGCGCGTAGAACCGCTTCTCCGCAAGCAGTGCAATGTGCTTATAGCCGAGAATCTCGATGTGCGCCTGCGGTCGTGCGTCACGAAGCGCTTTGAGCGCAGGCAAAGTAAGAATGAAATCGCCGATTGCGCCGCCGCGGATCACCAGAATGCGGTTCATTGCGATTTACTGTAGTCACGGCTCTGTGAGCCGTCCCGCTTCTCGTGAATGTCGCGTTTTGTCGACCGACCACCCGCCTTCGCAAAGCTACGGCGCGGCGAGCAGGGCGGTGGCTGCAGAAAACGTTTTTTAATATTGCGTAAACGCAAACCCGAGAATCACGCCGCCGTAAATCAACTCGATTGCGTGTAAACAGCGCCAGCGAAAAGCGCTCCGCGCGATCCAATTGATCTGATCCCGAAGGACATAAGGAATCGCTACCCAGAACAAACCCGCTATAATCAGCAGGTAAGCAAACACCGTGACCAGCAAGCGGCTCGTTTCGTAGCGCAAAAAGGCCGCATCAAGCAGCGGTTCGGCCGCGAGCAAACAGAGAATCCCGAGAGCGCGTACCGCGAGAAATTCATCCACGAAAAACAGCGCGAGTACGTAGCCGATCGGTAAAGCAATCAGCAGCGGACGACGAAAGCTGGAAAATTCGCCCATCTGGATGGTCGCGAGCAACCAGAAGGTCCAAACCAGGCAAATGGTGAGCAGCACAACTCCGGCGACGCGAGAGCGTGGAAACCGCTTCACCGCACTCGCGACGTCGGGCTTTGTCAAACCAATCAAGCCAAGTGCGATGAGGAAAACCCCCGCGACAATTCCCGCGCTATGCAGGGAGAGATGGTAAATCATGAATGAAGGTTCACTGCTGGCGTGTGATTCTCGATAAGGTGGCGCCGGTTTTCAACTTGCTTGAAGAGGCGCTACCGCATCACGGGCGCGCCGTAGAGGCTGAATCCATTGGCCCGATGGATCCGCACATTAACGAGCGTGCCGATCAATTCCTCGTTACCTTCAAATACTACAATCTTGTTCGTGCGGGTTCGCCCCATCAGACGCGCGCGGTTTGTTGTGCTGGGGCCTTCGCAAAGCACTTCCACGTCGCATGCAACCATGCGTTCGAGAATCCGGCGATTCGATTTGTTTACCACGTCGAGCAAATCTTGATTGCGCTCTTCTTTGACGTGTTCGTCGATTTGGTCGGGCATCTCCGCGGCCGGAGTATCGCGCCGCGGTGAGTAGCGAAACACAAATGCATTATCAAATTGGATTTCCTCAACCAAATCGCGTGTCTGCCGGTAGTCGTCGTCAGTCTCGCCGGGAAATCCCACGATAATGTCGGTGGTAATTGCAACGCCATTGCGCGCCCGCCGGATTCGCTCGACCAGATCCAAATATTTCTCCGCGGTGTACGCGCGGTGCATCGCTCTCAAGATTTTGTTCGAGCCGGATTGCAACGGCAGATGAACGTGTTCGGCAAGTTTGGGGAGTCGCGAGATCGCGTCGATCAAGTCGTCTCGGAAACCGATCGGATGCGGGGAGGTGAAACGAAGTCGTTCAAGCCCTTGGATTTCGTTTACGGACTCGAGCAACTGCACGAACGATGATTTGTTGTCGACCCTAGGAAATTCATGGCGACCATAAAGATTCACGATTTGCCCCAGTAGCGTGACTTCTTTGACTCCGCGCGAAACCAGATCGCGCACTTCAGCCACGATCTCGCCGATGGATCGGCTGCGTTCCGCTCCGCGCGTCTGCGGTACGATGCAGAATGTGCAGCGCATGTTGCATCCTTGCATGATCGAGACAAACGCCGTCGGCTGGCGTGGCAGCAGTTGCTGGTCGCGAATGGTTGATTGCGAACCCGCTTCCTCAGCAACATCGACGATTAAATACCGCAAATCGTCCATCAGGTTCTGCATTGGACGTTGGGTGTTGGGCCTTGGGCGTTGGGCGTTGTCTGAGGTCCGGATTTTCTTCTTTGCGACCAATTGCTCCACATAATCGGCCACGCGGTGAAACTTTTGTGTGCCAACGACAAGGTCGAGGTGCGGCAAATCTTTCAGCAGCGCCGCGCCCCGCGCCTGGGCCATACAGCCGAGGAACCCGAACACCACGTGCGGCCTTTCTTTGGCCAGCCGCCCGAGCATGCCCATTTTGCCTAGCGCTTTTTGGTCAGCCATGTCACGCACGCTGCACGTGTTCAGGAGCACGATGTCGGCTTCCGACTCGTGCGCCACCTGCTCGTAGCCGCGCGCTGCCAACGAATGCGCGACCTGTTCGGAGTCGCGCTCGTTCATCTGGCAACCATAAGTCTTGATGAAGAATTTCGGCATGGAGAAGCCAGAACAATACATGGCGGGCAAAGGTCGTCCAAGACACGGCTCATGGATTTCAGCCTGCGCATATCGATTACACTGTCATGTTGAGCGAAGGCGAAACATCTCTGGTTATTGCTCTTTTTGCGGAATCAAAAATGATCTGAGATTGAAAGCCTGGCCTCGCAGGCTTTGCCCGCTGCGTTGCAGCTTCGCTTCGCTCAGAATGACAATGTAGAGTCTGTTTTGTGTCGCCGGTGGATTTGCTGACCCATGCTCATCCAATGGCATCCGGTTCGTGACATTCCTGTCAGTCGTGTCTTAAATCTCGGCATGTCTCAAACCAACGACACTCCGGCGATAGGCATCATCGGTGGCAGCGGCCTGTACCAGATCGAGGAGTTACGTGATACGGCTGAACACAAAATCGACACACCGTTTGGACCGCCGTCGGACGTACTTGTTGGAGGGAGAGTAGGCGGGCGTCAGGTTTACTTCTTGCCCCGACATGGCCGCGGGCATCGAATTCTGCCGCACGAAATAAATCATCGCGCCAACATTTACGTGCTTCGCTCGTTGAACGTTCGCTGGATCGTTTCAGTGGCGGCCGTCGGCAGCTTGCAGGAAAAATACGCGCCGCGACATGTGGTCTTACCCTCGCAGTTTTTCGACCGGACCAGTCAACGGACGGCGCATACGTTTTTCGGCGAAGGCATTGCGGCGCATGTTGGGTTCGCCGAACCGATTAGCGTGAACCTGCGCAATCTGTTGGCTGAATCGGCCAGATCATTGGGATACACCGTTCACAACGGGGGCACTTACGTGAACATGGACGGTCCGGCGTTCTCGACGCGTGCGGAATCTGAATTCAATCACCGCAACGGGTTCGACGTGATCGCCATGACGAATCTTCCAGAGGCAAAGCTGGCGCGCGAAGCGGAGATCGCATTCGCGACAATGGCAATGATTACCGACTACGATTCCTGGAAAGTCGAAGAGGAACCGGTGTCAGCTGACATTGTTCTCAGCCATCTGGTCGCAAATGCCGAGACAGCACGGAGAATCATTGCAGACGTCATCCCGCGAATTCCCAATGAGCCAAACTGGCCGGAACATTCCGCGTTGGACACCGCGCTCGTGACAGACCGCAAGCTCTGGCCGGAAGCCACGATAAAAAAGCTGGGACCGATTTTAGCGCGCTTCGTCACTGAATAAGATCGCAGTTCGGTAGGGTGCGTCACGAGCTTGCCCTGAGCGAAGCCGAACGGGTGCGCGCCGCCAAAAGAAGCAAGCGATAGGCGCGCAAAGGACTGCGCGCCCTACCTTCGCGATCACGACCGATTGAATTGCGCTGCAATGAGATTGAGAATCGGAACATGAAAACGCGTTGCTTCGATCACATCGATCTGCGGGTGACAGACATGGAAACGGCGAAAAAGTTTTACCGCAAATTTTTGCCACAGCTTGGATTCGTTCACGAAAAACCCGGGCGATATTTCCATACTTTTTATTCCGCCGGCGGCGACAGACCGTCGGAATTCTTTGGCCTTAGTCCAGATAAAAATCACAAACCGAATCGCACACGCATCGCGTTTTGGGCCGATACGCGGGAAGAGGTGGATCAGATTGCAAAACTCGTGCGCGACGCCGGCGGGAAAAAGCTCGAGGGCCCGGAAATTCCCAAGGGCTACAGTCCCGGCTATTACGCCTTCTTTTTCGAAGACCTTGACGGCAACAAACTCGAAGTTTGCTGCCGCGAGAAGCCGGTATTTGCCGGTTAACCTGTGGAGGCAGCCGTGCTGGCTGCGACCATCGCGATTTTGCAGGCGACACGCCTGCCGCTACACTTGGGAAGTGTCCTATTTAAGAACGAAGAACCCGGCGCATCACGAACCTGCCATTTTGCAGGGCGCCCGCCGTGTTCGCTATCTCAAGTTGATCGCGCTTTTCAAAATTGGCAAAGGCGCGCTGCTGCTGCTGGCAGGTGCTTCACTGCTTTTTCTGAACGGGCGGGCTCGCTGGATGGAGGCTCTGTCGAACTGGACTGCGGATGAAATCCTGCTCGAGCACAGCCGCGCCGTCGTCTGGCTGCTTCACAAACTACAAGCCGTGCTCGCGGACGGTGCGGTGCGGGCGACGGGCTTCCTGGCGTTGTTTTATGCGGCAGTTCTTTTCACCGAAGGGATCGGCGTTTACATGCAACAGCGCTGGGCGGAGTTGCTGATGATTTTCGCGACGGCGAGCCTGATTCCAATTGAGGTTCGTCATCTCTTGCATCGGCCGGGATTGGTGGGCGCGCTCATCTTACTGGCGAACTGTTTCATCGTTTGGTTTTTGTATAGGGTGCTTAAACGCGACAAGACTAAACCTCACATCGCGGAGCCTCGCGAATTGGTGGAGACCGTCTGATTTGTTTGTGAGCGCGGACACACTCGGCACGGCAGCGAAGGGCGAATACTGTTAGCGAGGAACACGGGGATCTGCTGTCCATGCAAAGGCCGAAAGTTGATGACGACCTGACTTTGATGACGGACTTCGGAAAAACCGAAGCAATCTGCATCGATGTGCTCGACAATCCGGCCACGGAGGAGGGCGTCTTACTCAAGGTGATGGCCCGTGGCCCATTCGAACAAGGTCAGCAAGTCTGGATTGTGGATCGCGACGGATCAAAAGTTGGCGCGACCGTCGAGAATGTCTCTGAGCAAACCATCGACAGCGAAGTGACGCTCTCGACAGTGTTGCCAGCGTAACTGTAGCCGCGGTGGGTGACCGCGGCTGCCGGAGTCAACGCCTCCGGCTACAGGTCTGTTCTCCTACCTACAGGCTTGCTTTCAGCACGCTTTTTTACTGTGATTACTGCGTGAGCGCCGCCCCCAATGAGGTGACTTCACTAAGCGCGACTGGTTCGGCGTCTGCCGGCCCGGCCATGTTTACCACGACACATTGGAGCGTGGTGCTGGAGGCGCAAGGTGAATCGCCAGCGGCACAAGAGGCGCTTGAGAGTCTTTGCCGCGCTTACTGGCGCCCTATCTATGGCTTCGTCAGCCGAGAAGGTGCCAAGCCAGACGAGGCGAAAGATATCACCCAGGGTTTTTTCGCGCTGATCTTGGAACGGAAGGATTTCAGCTCAGTGCGACAGGAAAAGGGACGTTTGCGTTCCTTTCTTCTGGCTTCGCTTAAGCATTTCATGGCGAACGAACGTCGAGACGCCGCAACGCTCAAACGTGGCGGCGGTCGAACGCTGCTTCCGCTCGACGGGATTGAATCCTACGATGTCAGCGACATCGGTCGTGGTGACATGCTGAGCCCGGATTTGCTTTATGATCGTCGATGGGCGTTCACAGTACTCGACAGGGTGTTCGCGCGATGATGGTGGTAAGAACGTGAAAATGCCCGATGGCAAGGCGAACACCGTGGTGCCCATCTCCACTGCCGAGTACGGTGCTTGTGGATGGCGTGCCTGGTTGAATGGCACGACGATCACGCTCGGGATGCAGAACGTGTTCGATTCCGATCCGCCGTTCGCCGGTTTCGGGTTCGGGAATGGCTACGACGCATCCCGTGCCACACTCAAAGGCCGGGGCTGGTACCTCCAGCTAAAGAAAACATTCTAAGCGAATTGGAACGGCTTACCCGAGATTCCCAAACCTGGAAGTGTTCGTTGCGCGGGCGTCCGCGCTTCGAAAAAATCGTCGCCTCACTCGCGCCAAGATAGTCGATTCGTCTTCTAGCCACGCCGTAGCCTCTCGACCCGCCGTAGCTTTACGCGAAGGCTGGTTGGCGAAGGCGGGTCGCCTCCCTCGCGCCGAATTGAGCCGGCCCTGCCTTGCCGTAGCTTTGACGAAGGCGGGTGGTAAATGATCCGTGTTCAGTCGTAGCCGGCGATGGGCGCGCCAGTTCACACATCCTGGCACCATCAAAGTGCAGATTTGGAAGCCATGATGGACTCCAAGAGATTAAAATCAAGAATATGATTTCATCCGATTCATTATTGACTGAGATTCCGAATCCTGTGAATGTGTCTTCATGAAGACGACGGTGAATATTCCCGATAAGGTGCTGCGGGATGCAATGCGGCATACTAAAGCCAAAACCAAGCGCGAGGCCATTGTCAAAGCGCTCGAAGAAATGAATCGCCGCCACAGCCAGGCGGAATTGCTCAAATATACCGGCAAATTCGAGTCTCTCATGACGAACGAAGAGATCGAGGCCATGGAAGATAACGATTGGAAAAGCTGGACCCCGTTCCCGAAAGGCCATTTGGCTCGGAAAAAGGGAAAATGAAGCTCGTCGATACCTCGAGCTGGGTACATCAAATGCGCAGCAAGGGCGATCCGATCGTCCGTGCGCGAGTGGAGCAACTGCTGGCAGTCGGGCTGGCAGCCTGGTGTCCAATCGTGCGCCTGGAACTTTGGGCTGGCGTGAGTAACCAACAAGAATGTGTTGCGCTTCGCGAATACGAACAGCGCATCCCTGAATTAGCCATTAATGATGAAGTTTGGCAGAGCGCTTGCGAGCTGGCCGATCGCTGCCGCAAGGCAGGCAAACGTACGCCAGCCAACGATCTGCTCATCAGCGCTTGTGCTCGCTATCATGGCGTAGAATTGGAAAGCGCGGATGCACACTTTAATTTTTTAAAGACCTTGTAAGTGGAGCAGCAGCGACTGCGGACCGCGCCTCGCCATTCCCGTTGAAATCTTTGCGCGCGGAATTTTTTTAGAACTTCAATTCTTTTCTTCCCGTAGTGGCGCACGTGCTTGCCACGCCGAAGTGCCGCGAAGGCGGGTCGTCTGCAAATTCTGCGCGTATCCGTTGCATCTGCATCAGCCGCACTGCTATAGCTCGAAATCTTGTTTTTCTTCGAAGATTTTGCAGGGCCCACGAATCGCGCTAATTGACGCGAATTGAGAAAAAGGCGCTTTCCAAATCGCTTGGAGCTGAGATTTGTGTTGCGCCAAAGGCGCGCTCTCACGTTAAGCCTGGGGCAACGCCCCAGGAGTCTGTGAAATGAAAATCCGCCAGCGCTGGAAGCGCGATTCAATTCGGCATTGGATTGAATTCCCTTGCAAGCAGTGAGTCGCGCTTTCAGCGCTCGCGTTTTTCGGTCTATCAACCCTGGGGCGAGGCCCCAGGCTCGAAATGAGATAGCGCCTTTGGCGCTAGGCGGCAAGTGCCCTGCAAGATCCCATTCGCGTTCATTCGAATGTTTCGCGGGCTCGACTTCGGTGCGGCGGAGGTGCGCTGGGGAATCAGCGGTTCTGCTTCAATGCTTCCGTGGCGCGCCGTAGCCTTGGCGAAGACGGCAATGCTTTAACGCTTCAACCGTTTCGCACGGCGAAACCAACTTCCCGCGTAACCTCGCGCTGGTTTCCGTTCTGTACTCCGGTGAACGGCCAGAAATGACTCCTCAATAGCGAGGAATCAAAGAAGGCCACAACAAGAAAAGGAATTAAACCATGTATAAATCAAATATTGAAAGACTGGCCTTCGGGCTTGCGTCGATGGCCGTTATGCTACTCGTTAGCGCGAAGGCAAGTGCACAATGCACCGAACTCATCGCCGGGCTTCATGAGCCACTCGGGTCAACTCTGACGAACCGGGGTAATCTGCTGGTCTCTGAAAGCGGCACGGGCGCGCAGGGCAGTGGACGCATTTCCATTGTTAACCCGAGCGGGAATCGCCGAACACTTCTGGACGGGCTGCCGTCAGGGCTCAATGATGTTCACCAACCATCGGGACCGGCGGGTCTCTTCATGAGCGGTCGCACCCTCTATGTCTTCGCCGATCTTTAGCTCGGTTCTCGCCATCCAGTTCAGCGCCACCGTGGAGCAAAGCACGACCGGGTTCACATTAACTCCAGCCGACGAGCAGGCGCTGGCCGATCACCAGACCGTCACGTTATCGAACGACAGCGGGCAGATCACAATCCGGATGGTCGCTGATTTCCCTAACTATGTACCCTTTCCTCTCCCGTGCTTTCCGGACAACGTCCAGCACTCCAATCCGTTTCAGCTTGTTGCGGTAGAAGACACACTTTACGTCACCGATGGCGGTCGTAATCGGGCATGGGCGGTTAATCTTCTGACGGAATCATTCTCTTCGCTTGTCGCCTTCCCCAATATCCCGAATCCCCTGTATCCGGCGCTTGGTGGCCCGTTCCTGCAAGCTGTACCAACCGGCATCGCGGCTTTTGATGATCAGCTTTTGGTGACCCTTTTCCGAGGCGCTCCGTTTCCCACGGGAGTGTCAATAGTGGAACAGGTTGATCCGATGACGGGAGCCGACACGCCGTTAGTTACCGGGCGCACAGACGCTATCGGCATTCGTCCAGTGAAGACGCACGGTGCCACAAGTTATCTGGTTCTACAGTACGCTTCAGCGGGTCCGTTTTTCCAAGGGCCCGGGCTTGTGTTGCGTTTTGACGATCCGGCTGGTCCACCGACGGTCATCGCCAATTGTCTGACCCATCCCACTTCGATGACGCTGAACGAAAGGACTGGAACACTCTACGTCACTAAGAAGCCGGTCGCGTTGTTGCGATCTCTTTTGGCTTCGTAAGACCAGTTCGCCCCTAAGCGGCGGTTACTCCCGCATTCCCAAAGAGCCGCCACGCCGGAGTAGCGTGGCGGCTTTTGTTTTCGAAAGCGAAGATCCGAAAAATTGGGGATGAACTCACCAGCGCATCATCTGTGCGAATGGATTCGGGCTATAGATCGCTGCTCTTCAAAAGAATCGCGCCAGCGCGTTTCATTTCGTTCAGCGCGCGATCAATGTCGCCCGGTTCCAGCTCAATGCCGCGGCAACCATCCACGATGACGTACGTATTCAATCTGAGCTGGCGTGCATCCAGCGTGCTGTATTTGACACAGTAGTCCAGGGCGAGACCCATCAGGTAAATGTTTTTGATCCCACGTTTCTCAAGGTAATGCGCGAGACCGGTGTGTCGTCGGTGGGCGTTGTCGAAGAACGTGCTGTAGCTGTCGATGTTTCGCTCGGTTCCCTTGTGGAAAACGTGGGCGATGCGGCTCGTGTCGAAGCCAGTGGCGAATTCTGCGCCGTGCGTGTTTTGAACGCAATGCACCGGCCATAGGATTTGTTCGATTCCGTCGAGCATAATGCGATCGCCTGGCTTCTTGCCCGGATGATTTGCCGCAAAGCTGCCGTGATCATGTGGATGCCAGTCTTTCGTAGCAAGAACCAGCTCGAATTTTCGCTGCAATTCATCTGCAAGCGGGATGACCTCATCACCGTGCGGGACGGCCAAGGCACCGCCGGGCAGGAAATCATTCTGAAGATCGACGATGATCAGCGCGTTCATTGGGTCTTGAGTTCAGTGATACGACCTTGTTCGCCTCTCTCTTTCAGTATCCGTTTAGCGCCAAAGGCGCTCTCTCATATTAGCCTGGGGGCATCGCCCCAGGAATTCAAATCGCCGCGTAGACGAGCGCTGAGCGCGTCTAAATGGCGCCGCAAATGACTCGCGCTTTCAGCGCTCGTTTCTTGGGAACGATGAATCCTGGGGCCATGCCCCAGGCTTGCGATGAATGCTGCGCCTTTGGCGCTAGACACATGCTCCTCTTGAAAAGGGGAGAGGATGAAGGTGAGGGGTTTCCAGCAAGCAGCCGCTGCGAACCCTCACCCTACCCTCTCCCTTACAAAGGGAGAGGCGGAAGTGGTCCCGAAGTGAATTGTTCATTTCAATTGTTCCTTCGCCCGCGAGATCAAACTGGACCTTAGCTCGTGCAATGACTGTTCGAGGCCAGTCTTGTAGGTTACCGGATCGTTCAGCTGCAAAATTTCGGGAGGCGCGCAACTGAGTTGTTCGCGCGTGCGCTCGCGCGCCACCTCGATTGTTGGCGGACGATAAACAAGTTCGCCATGACGGAAAATCGGCACGAGCAAATCGGAATAAGGAGTGTTCGCAGGGATCATCGTTTTGTCTGCTGTTTCAACATCCACGATTTCGCAGGGCTCGGAAACGCAGTGATCAGTTTCGTAGATCGCGTCCGCCATGAATCTCCCGTCCGGCTGATGAAACCGGCGGACCTGCAATGAGCCTGGGACCGAAGTTTTCGCTGATTCTTCCGAAAGCTTGATGCGGTATTGCCATTGGCCACCGGGGCGCCGAATTGCGCCGAGTTTGTAGATGACACCGAGAGCGCCATCCGGCTGACCGGTGCTAAGCTTTGTTCCTACGCCCCAGACATCGATCTTCGCGCCGCGCTGTTTCAGGTCCGTGATCACGTACTCGTCGAGATCGCCCGAGCTGACGATCTTTGCATTTGCAAAGCCTGCCTTATCCAGCATCCGGCGCGCTTCGATGCTCAATGCGGCGCCGTCGCCGGAATCCAGGCGCACGCCGATCATCTCGTGCCCTTGTCTGCGCAGTTCGTTACCTATCTCGATGGCGTGACGTATGCCGTCTACTGAGTCATAGGTGTCAACGAGAAAAATGCAGTTGTTAGGCATCGCTTTTGCATACGTTTTAAATGCCTCAAGCTCATTCTCGAAAAACATGATCCAACTGTGCGCCTGCGTCCCGCTCACGGGGATGCCGAACTGTTGTCCGGCTTGCAAATTCGATGTGCCGGCGCAACCGCCGATGTAAGCGGCACGGGCGGCTGTCAATCCACCATCGACTCCCTGCGATCGGCGCAGCCCAAACTCGATTACGGGATCATGTTCAGCAGCCAGGCAGACACGCGCCGCTTTTGTAGCAATGAGGCTTTGAAAATTGAAAATGTTGAGCAGAGCCGTCTCGAGTAACTGGCATTGAATGATCGGACCAACCACCCTGATCAGCGGTTCGTTCGGAAAAACAAACGTTCCCTCCGGTAACGCATCAATATCACAGGTGAGGTGTAGATGACGGAGGTAGTCGAGAAAATCAGTATCGAACAGAGGTTTGCCATCATTGCCGCGCTGCGAGCCGAGATAAGCGATTTCTGTGTCGGTGAAGCGGAACGTACGCAGGAAATCGATCGCTGTCGCCAGTCCGCAAGCCACGGTGAACTGCCCGGCAAAGGGGTTTTCCCGGAACGTGACGTGAAACACCGCTTCATGATCGATCACCCCCGCTTTGAAATAACCGCACGCCATCGTGACCTCGTAAAGATCGGTCGTGAGGGCGGTGAAGTTGTGACTGGGTGGCTGCACCATTGACTCACAATTTAAACAGCCGGTCCGGGTTCGCGAATCCTGGGGAGCGGTCGCGTCCCGCGTACTGGTTTGAAAGCCTGGCCGTTGCTTCGCATCCGTTGCAGCGGCGTCGCGCCGAAACAATCTTTTCTTAGTCTTCGTCCGCGGTGGATGTTGAAAAGTGACAACGAAAGTTCGCGATCGCGAGGACGCGCTCGCCAGCACGCGGGACGCGTGCGCTCCGCAGACGACCGCTCGCCGCTCGCGTTTCGTTCCTTAGTTGAGAAAATGAACGCGAGATCCGAGCACAGTTTTTCGTTTCTGCGAATCAATGAGCGGGAGCGGAAACCGCGGAAAGGCGGCTTAACGGAAATCCGCGGTCCGTATTATTCGGTCGTCGGCAGGCGGTATCTCGAAGACTTGTTCGAACTTGTTGGGGAGTACGTCGATTCCGTCAAGTTTGCCGGCGGTTCATTCACGCTCATGCCGGAGCAAGCAGTGCGAGATATCATCGAGCTTTGTCACAACTATGATGTGTTCGTTTCCACCGGCGGATTCCTCGAGCACGTGCTTGCCCAGGGGAGCGACGCTGTGCGGCAGTACGTTGCCGAATGTGGAAGGCTCGGCTTTGATATCATCGAGATCTCAGCCGGATTCATCTCCATCTCAACCGATGACTGGCTGCGGCTCATCGAATTGGTGCGCAAATCCGGATTGAAAGCGAAACCCGAAGTCGGCATCCAATTCGGCGCAGGCGGCGCAACAGCCGCCGCAGAGTTGCGTTCCGAAGGCACACGCGATCCGAACTGGGCGATTGCGCAGGCAAAGCGGTTTCTCGAAGCTGGTGCGGATATCATCATGATCGAAAGTGAAGGAATCACCGAGAACGTTGATCAGTGGCGCACGGACGTCCCGGCAAGATTTATCAATGAGATCGGGATGGACAAGCTGATGTTCGAAGCGGCCGATCCCGACGTATTCGCGTGGTACATCAAAAACTACGGCGCAGACGTGAATCTCTTTGTCGACCACAGCCAGATCGTGCAACTGGAATGTTTGCGCGCAGGCATCTGGGGAACCAAGAGTTTGTGGGGCAGGGTGATGACGTATAAAGAAGAATGACGAAGCACGAATGACGAATGACGAAGGAAGCCCGAATGATCACATGACCAGAGACGCGCGCGTAAACTGTTTAGTCATTCGGATTTCGTCACTGCTTCGTCATTAGACATTCGTCATTCGTCATTTGCGAATGAGGTGCAGTGAAAACCAATCGCTTGCCAGTTTGGCCACTTGCTCCAGCGCGCCTGGCTCCTCAAACAAGTGCGTTGCGCCGGGAACAATCTCCAGCTTCACTTCGCAGCGCATCTGGTCCCGCGCCATTTCGTTTAGCTCGATCACAATGTCATCGTTGCCGCCGACGATGAGCAATGTCGCCGCTTGAACTTTTGGCAGGGCATCGCCAGCTAGATCGGGACGCCCACCACGGGAAACAACCGCGCCGACGTTCTGTGGAAGTTCCGCTGCTGCGACCAGCGCCGCAGCGCCGCCTGTGCTTGAGCCGAAATATCCAATGCGCAAATCGCGTGTTTGGTCTTGTTGCCTGGCCCAGTTCGTAGCATGCACAAGGCGCTCGGCCAGCAAACCGATGTTGAATCGGTGTTCACGAGTGTAGATGTCGAGCGCTTCCTCTTCAGGCGTGAGCAAGTCAAAAAGCAACGTTCCGAGGCCTGCACGATTGAGTGTGCGCGCGACGAATTGATTACGCGGACTGTGCCGGCTGCTCCCGCTGCCATGCGCAAACAGCACGAGCGCCACTGCGTTCTCTGGAATCGTCAGGTTACCGGACAGCACTGCGCGCGCAGCGGGAATTTGTACTTCAGTCATGATTTACCTCCTTCCTCTTGGTGTTGCGCTCGCTCGTCAAAGAGCGGCGGTCTCTAGTCTGCCGGGTTTGTGGGGCGGATTGGAAACCGCCCCTCCTTGTCGCTCTGCACAGCGCTGGTCAGCAGCTCGCGCACGTCCTCATCGCTAGTCTGCGAGAAGTCTTCGTAATACTGGCCGACAGCTTGAAAGAATGGAGGCGTGCTTAGGCAGATGGCTTCATCTGCTTCCTGTGAAAGCTCTTCGCAAGTATCAGGCGGCCCCACCGGCACTGCCACGACGATTTTCGTCGTATCGCGCTGTCGCAGCGCCTTTACCGCTGCGCGCATGGTCGCGCCAGTGGCCAATCCGTCATCGACCAAGATCACGATCCTATCGCGCAACTCCGGTGCCGGGTGTCCTTCACGATAAATTTGTTCGCGCCTTTCAAGTTCGGCTGTTTCCTTAGCGGTAACCGCTTCAATTACCGCGTCTGCATACGGGATTGCGCGCATGACATCTTCGTTCAAAACGCGCACACCGCCCGAGGCGATCGCGCCGGCGGCGAGCTCTTCGAAACCGGGGACGCCCAGTTTGCGCACGATGAAGACGTCGAGAGGCGCGCGCAGGCGTTTCGCGACTTCGTAGGCAACAGGGACACCCCCTCGCGGCAACCCGAGTACAACGACGTCAGTCCGGTTCGCATATTTTTCGAGCTTTTCCGCAAGCAACCGCCCCGCTTCGGTTCGGTTTACAAAGGCTCGTTCCATGCGGCTGACCGCTTAATCCTTTCCCTTGCGACTTGGCAGCTGGCAGTCGGGGCAAATCCCCTTTTTTAAGATTACGCTTTTCAGTGCAACCTCGCGCGTTGCGAAGGGTGGTAGTTTAAACTGTATCCATGGCGATGCTTGGATCATGCGTGCGATAATTAGGATTTACCGCGCATCATTTCGCCGATTTGACATGACTCCGCGATTGGGGGCGCTTCAATGTAATTTCGAAAATTCGGGGCGTGGCTACAAGCGTTAAAAGCCGCTGTCAGCTTGGCCAGCAGGATTTCGGTTAGGCCAGGGCGGGGGCGACGGAAAATCGAAGCGTTTTGTCTTCAGCTCGTCCTGTAACTGCTGAATGGCACGATCAAGCTGTTGATCTTCGCCTTTGGATTCTTTGCCGGGATCATTATCGACGACGATATCGGGATCGACTCCGTGACCTTCGACGATCCATTGTTTGCCGTCTTTGGAGTAGAGCGCGAACTCCGGTTTGAAGAATTGTCCGCCGTCAACGAGCGGCAGCGATTCGCGAATGCCAGTTACGCCGCCCCAGGTCCGTTTGCCGATGAGTTTGCCCAGCCCGAGCGTTTTGAAGCGATACGGGAAAATGTCGCCATCGGATGCGGAGAATTCGTTGATCAATGTCACCATTGGACCGGTGAACGTTTGCGACGGGTCGGTTTGCGGCATGCCGTTTCGCGCGATGCCGATCATCACCAGCGCGCGTCGCAATCGCTCGATCACAAGCGGCGATACAAAGCCGCCGCCGTTGCCGCGAACATCAACAATCAGCGCGTGCTTCCGGATTTGCGGAAAGTAAAGCTTCGTGAACTCGTTGAGGCCGGGCTGGCCCATGTCGGGAATGTGCAGGTAACCAACCTCGCCGCCTGCTTTCTTCGTCACATAATCGATGTTCTTTTGCACCCAATCGATGTAATAAAGCGGCGCTTCGTTGTCGGTAGGCACAACGGTCACGTCACGCGCGCCGGCGTCGTTTGGTTTTGAATTCACGCGCAGGATTACTTGTTTGTCGGCAGTCCCGATGAGCGCGTCGTAAAGGTTTGGCAAACCCGAGACCGGCGTGTTGTTGATCGCCAGAATGTAATCGCCGGGTTTCACGTTCACGCCGATTTCTGTAAGCGGTGAGCGCGTTTTTTTGTCCCAGTTTTCGCCTGGTAAAATGCGCTCGATCCGATAGGCGCGTGTGGCCGGATCGCGCGAAAACTCCGCGCCAAGCAGGCCTAACTTGATTCGTGGAGTGTCAGGCCGTTCGCCCCCGCCAACGTAAGCGTGGCCGATGTTCAATTCGCCGATGAGTTCGCCTAACAAGTAGGTAAGATCGTTGCGATGATTCACGAACGGCAACAGCGCGGCGTACTTGTCGCGCATCGCCTTCCAATCGATGCCGTCCATCGTCGGCGAGAAGAAGAAGTCACGCATTTGTCGCCAGCACTCGAAGTAGATCTGGCGCCACTCCGCACGGCGATCCAGCTGCATGTCGAGGCCCTGGATTTTGTGCTCGTGGTCCTTGGTTTCGATCTTATCTTTGGGAATGTCGATGATGGCGTAGTCCTTTTTGATCTTCACCAGCATCTTTTTTCCGTCGAACGTAATCTGATAATTATTGGCGTCGCCGATCACCGTCTCCTTACGGTCGTCGAGATTGTAAGCGCAGAGGTGCGATTTCTTCTCTTTGTCCTGGAACAGCTCCTCGTCATCCTCGCCCACCTCGTCGCCGGCTGTGCGGCGCAGATAGAAGATGCGATTATCATCCAGCATCCGGATGTTGCGATAGTTTCCCGGCGTGATTTCCAGACCAACGATCCGGTTCTGGATTCCGTCGGTATCAACTTTCACCACAACCGGTTTTTTCGGTTTTTCTTCCGGCTTTTTCTCGCCCGGGCTGGCCTCTGGTTTTTTCTCGTCAGCTTGCTTCGCTTTTTCTTTTTCTCGCTTTTCTGCGGCCTTGCCGACTTCATCGCTTTTCGGCGCGAGCGGGTTTGCGGTCTCTTTCGCCAGGGTTACGAGATAAACGCGCTGCATATCGCGATAGACGTTCGCGAATTCCTGATCACCAAAAGTTGGTTTGAAATCGCGCGCGGAGGCGAGCAACAAATATTTTCCATCATCGCTGAAGACCGGTTCGCCCGAGCCGTACCAGCTGTCCGTAACGGCGGTCTGCTGTTTGTTCGCGAGCGAGTAAATGTAAACGCGCGGCATATCGTTCTCTTCGGGGCGCGCCCAAGTGATCCACTGGCTGTCTGGCGACCAGTTATAACCCTGGATCTCGCCGAATTTGTCCTGGTCTACCTGGGTGACCGCCTTGGACGCAACATCGACATAGCGCAACCGCTGCAAACGATCGCTCCAGAGGAGCTTTTTGCTGTCGGGCGACCATTTCGGCGCGTAGTAGTAAGTGTCGCCGCCATTCGTGATTTGTTGCGGCTCGCCTTTGCCGTCCTGCGAGCGCACATAGAGTTCGTTCTCGCCAGTCGCGTCCGAGTTGTATGCAATCCATTTTCCGTCGGGCGACCAAACCGCATCACGTTCGTGCGCGCCTGAAGTTTTGCTCAGGTTGCGAGGCGTCCCGTTTTTTGCCGGGACCGAAAACAGATCGCCGCGAGCAACAACGATCGTGCGTTCCCCGTCGGGCGCGAGGTTCACAGATTCAATATGCTTCGCCGCATCGACCAATCCGCCGCGGCCGCTTTCGAAATCTTCCTTGATCTCGATGGGCAGAGGCGTGGCTTGGCCTGTGGCCAGATCATAGCGCCAGATGTGACCGGCCTGCTCAAACACGATCGATTCTTTGCCCATCGATGGAAACTTGATGTCGAAATCCGCGAAGTGCGTCAGCTGCTTTGTTTCCTTTGTTGCAAGATCCACAACGAAGAGGTTCATCCGGTTGTCGCGGTCAGAGATAAAATAAATTTTGTTGTCCGGTCCCCACATCGGGCAGATGTCCTGCGCGGGATTGTTCGTTAGGTTTTCTGTCGTGCCGGTTTTGAAATCGTAAAGCCAAACGTCATCCGCCATGCCGCCGCGATAATGCTTCCACGTGCGGAACTCGCGGAAGATACGGTTGAACGCCATCTTCGAATCGTCGGGCGAAAACGAAACGAAGCCTCCGCGCGGCACCGGCAATTGTTGGGGCAATTCTGAATCCAGACCAACGGCGAAAAGCGACCCGACGAAATCGTCGAACGATCTCATGCGCGAGCGGAAGACGATGAGCGGCTTTGTGTTTTGCCATGCCATCACGATGTTGTTGGGACCCATACGATCGGAAACGTCGTCGCGCCCGAGCGTCGCTGAAGTTGTGAGGCGCTTCGGCGTGCCGCCGTCCGCTGGCATTGCATAGACTTCTCTGTTGCCGTCGTACTCAGAACTAAACGCGATCTGCGTTCCATCCGGTGAAAAGCGAGAAAAGGAGGTGTAACCTGGGCCGCTCGTCAGGCGCCGCGCCGTGCCGCCGTCTTTTCCGACCGTATAAAGCTGGCCCGCGTAACAGAAGACTATGTCCCGATCATTCGTGGTTGGAAAACGTAGTAGCCGGGTCGTGTTCGGCAGATTTTGCGCCGAGGCAGCTGTGAACGAGCAAAAGACGATCGCGATCGAGAGAGAAAAGAAACGACAAAGCATATTCATAGAGTAACGAGAGCGAAGTGAGCAAAGTGCCGTTGAACGCATCGGATGCAACAGCGATTTCATTTCCGGATTAGATGCAGTCCCGTGACGAATTGGATTCGGAGCGAACCGGGAACGCGCAGGTGCGATTAACCAAAATTTGGATTCCAGATGCCAGTTTGTGACTTATTCAGTCTCGGCTGTGAGAACTCAGACCATCATGAAATGTGGATGTGCTCTTTCCCACGCAAGTGCCCTTTGCTTCGTGTGGAAAAAACGGTCAATAACAAGGGCGTTTCGCTCAGCGGCGGCCCGGCCTAACGACCGTGCGGCCTTGCGCTTGAGCACGTCCGGGCCGGTGTCTACCGCCATGCACTCGCCATCGCCAAAGTTAACTTTGCTACCGTAAGGAATCTTCTTTGGATCTACAGCACAATTGCCTTCGCGCAGGCGTGCGCCATTCCAAGCAGCGCTCTTGCCTGAACCTTCGCCGGGCCAGTAAACCGTGACGCGCGCGAGTGCGGTGTGGTCGCCGGCGAACAGCTGACAAACAAAGCTCAAAACGACCCCAGCTGTTGTGACTAACCGCTTCATTCTCTCATCCGATGATTCCCGTACGCGTAAATCCGGGAGCAACGGATCAGCGAAACTGTGAACAATTGCCTCATATTAAACTTCGGAACTGGACGCCGGTTTGGTCTTTTAGGAAAGGCAATGAGTAAAGCTTCGCCGGTAGCATCGTGCGGCGCGATCGATTCTAGTCGCTCCAAACGGCCATTCAACAGCGATTGGTTGCGTTCTTAAGGCTTCCAGTCGACAGCGTGTTCTTTGAGGTATGCGTCTACCGCGCTACCTATCGTCGGATAGAAGTCTGCGGCTCCGAAGCGATCGAATAGTTCGAAACGTTTCAGTTTGTCCTTGACCGGATCTTTCATCTCAGCGAACCGCAACTCGATGCCGGATTCGGTCAGGGTGTGCTCAAGCTCGGCAAGCATGTCAGCCGAAGTGACGTCAATACTGGTGACGGGCTCGGCCGTGATGATGATTCGTCGCACAGGAGTTGGCGATTCTCCAATGGCGTCGAACACGCGCTGGTGGAAGAGCTCGGCGTTGGCGAAGAAGAGAGGTGCGTCCCAACGAAACAGCACCAGGCCGGGAATGCGACGGGCAGCAGGATAGCGCTGGATGTCGTGATAGCCCCGAACACCATCGACTCGGCCTAGAACTGCGTAGTGTGGCCGCCAGCCGTCCCAGAGGAATTCGATGATCGCGATAACTATCGCGATACCGATGCCGCGAATCACACCGAACACAGCAACGCCGACAAAGCAGACAATGGACAGCCAGAATTCCCATTGCTGGATGCGAAAGATGCGACGCAGGTCTGTGAATTCGAACAGGCCGATAGCGGCCGCAATGACCACCGCAGCGAGCGCGCTGCTGGGCAGATCCTTCAGCAGGTTGGGTGCGAACATCAAAAGGAGCGCGACCGCGATCGCGCCTACAACTCCGGTGAGCTGCGTCTTCGCGCCGGCCGCTTCGGCCACTGGTGTGCGTGATGAGCTGCTACTGATCGGAAATCCTTGGAAAAGCCCGGCGGCGAGATTGGCTGCGCCCAAACCAATCATCTCCTGATTCGGATCGACAGGCGTGCGGGTCTTGGCGGCGTACGTCCGCGACAAGACGCTCGTGTCCGCGAACGCCACGATGGCGACAGCACACCCCCCGATAATGACTTCGCCGAGGTGAGCAAAATTGATGATCGGCAAGGCAAACGATGGCAGCCCTTGCGGCAGCGGCCCGAGAACCTTCACGCCAGCGGTCGAATCGAGGTTCAATATACCGACGACAACAGTCGCAGCGACGACTGCGAGCAGAAGTCCCGGGATGCGCTTGTACGGTTTGAGCAAAAGGATCACGACGAGTGTGCTGGCGCCGACGGCGAATGACGTCCAGTTCACCTGTCCGCCGAGGACGCCTTGCGTGATGCGCACGAGGTCGCGCAATGGACCGGCGCCACTGATCGAGAAACCGAAGAGTTTTGGCAGCTGGCTGATCAGCACTGTGAGTGCGATGCCGTTCATGTAGCCGTAGCGGATCGGCTTGGAGAGGAGCTCGGTGACGAACCCCAGGCGCAGCATACCTATCAGAATGCACACCAGACCCGACACCACCGCCATCATGCTTGCAAGAGCTACCGCGCGCATGGCGTCGCCACCCGAGAGAGGGAGCACGACCGCGAGAATCACGGGGGCCAGAGACGAATCCGGCCCGAGCACAAGAATGCGACTGGGACCAAAGAGCGCGTACGCGAGCAAGGGCACGATCGTTGCATATAGCCCATAGATTCCGGGAACGCCCGAAGCCAGGGCATAAGCGATACCGACCGGCACCAGCATAGTAGCCAGCACCAGGCCCGCCATCACATCCCGCGGAAAGCAGGCGACTTGGTATTCGCTCAGCATCTGGAGTCCCGGTAGCCAACGCTTCCATCGCCTCATGGTGAATGGTTCTTGTTCGCGATTATTCGAAATGGTCGTGTTGGATTCCAACCTTTTTCAGCGACCAGCTGACAACGATTCACTAGAAACTGGCGGAAGGGGTGGGATTCGAACCCACGGTGGGTTTCCCCACGCTCGATTTCGAGTCGAGTGCCTTAAACCGGACTCAGCCACCCTTCCTTTACGCCGGAAAGAAAACGCCGAACCCGCCTATGCCAAAAGTTTCGGCGTGGCAAGCGTCCAACGTCCAACATCCAACCCGCCTTCGCAACTTGCTAAGGCGCGGCAGGCATCGAATGCGACTATCTTCCAGATTGGGCGTCCAGCGTTGGGCGTTGGACGTTGAGCATTTGTATTCAGGCAATCCGGCTGCTTGCAAGCGCGAAGGCTTGGCAGAACCAGTAGTCAACCGCAGAGCGTGCCAGATTAACCAAAAATGTTACAATTTTAAGCTTGCCATGTATGCCGCGCTTACTGCATCTTGTGTGTCCACACGGACAGCCACGCTATTACTTGTTGTTGACTGGTATTCACAGGTTCTTGGCGCCGCTGTTCACCAGT
>JBKPBJ010000230.1:0-22722 GCA_046726875.1 Verrucomicrobiota bacterium | reverse complement strand
TGAAACGATTGGAAGAATGGCGGAAGCGCGGGAGTCTGCGCCCTGTCGGTCCAGTGGCCGCCTATATCGATTTCGCCAGCCAGCTCGGGCTCGGTAACTCGGCTACTAATCGAATTGAGATCAGGAACATTGGACGCTGATGCTCTTATCGATCCAGTCGCAAAGGCTCTGCTAATGACACCCGGTTACGTCGCTCTCGGACATGTGCCGCTGCGGTCAAAGCGTCCGCCTCTCCTCTTTCTGAAGGGGAGAGGATTGAGGTGAGGGGATAAAGCGGTGAGTTGCTCGGAAGCGCAGAACCCTAACCCCGCCCTCTCCCTTTTGAAGGGAGAGGTGAAAGTGCACAACATAGTGACACGCATATCACATCGATCTCGATCGTTATGGGAATGCACGACACGATGAGCCCGCGTTCGACAAAATCGTTACGGAGAGAAATTCTGCGCTCCGTCTCGCGCTCGTTTTACCTGTCGATCCGATTTTTACCGGCGCAATTACGCGAGCCGGTCGCGCTGGCGTATTTGCTCGCCCGAACAACGGACACTGTTGCTGACACAGCACAAATCTCCGGAAGCGTGCGAATGGAAACCTTGAAGCTGCTTTCTGATGGCATTCAAGGCACTGTTTCCCGTGACGTCGTCGCGGAGCTTGTCGCGTCATTTGTTTCGCTTCCGGAGAACGCGAGCGAACGACAGCTCCTCGAATCACTCCCCAATTGTTTGGCTTGGCTGGAAGGAATGGAGCACGCGGATCGCAACGACACTCGCCTTGTTCTCGAAACAATTACGCGTGGCCAGATGCTCGATCTGCAACGTTTCGATCATCCGCAGGAGATCCGGGCGCTTAGTACCGCTGCAGATCTCGACGAATACACCTATCTGGTTGCCGGTTGTGTCGGTGAGTTTTGGACGCGACTCTGTTTCCGGCACGTGCGCGAGTTCGCGAGCCGGACCGAAGACGAGATGCTTGCTTTGGGAAAGCGTTACGGAATGGCGCTTCAATTGATCAATGTCTTGCGTGACGCCGGCTCGGATCTTCGAGCGGGAAGATGTTATTTTCCCGAACACGAATTAAGCGCGGTGCATCTGACTCCGTCACAGATCCTCCACGAACCGGAGCGCTTCCATCCGGTCTATCGAAAATGGCTGGACAAGGCAAAGGCGGGCCTTGCGTCTGGAATGGAATATTCGCGTGCGATAAAAAATCGTCGCGTGCGCGCTGCGACGGTGCTGCCGGCGTTAATCGGCGCACGCACGCTCGCGCTCTTGAATGCGGCCGGTCTTGCGGCCTTGCAGCGGACCGTGAAAGTCGCGCGCCAGGAAGTCCGCACAATCGTGTTATCGCTGACACTTACCTTGGCATCGCGCCGAAAAATTGATGCGATGTTTGAAGGAGCGAAACTGTAGCCGTTGCCCTGTGGGCAACGCGGTTAGAGCTCGTCACCTGCGCTGCGCTTCGCACAGCGAAGCGGCTACAGGAAATAATTTCGCTGTCGCTCAGTGATTGGTCGCTCGAGCCGCTCCATGACTTGAAGCATGTCTTCCCAAACCTTGCGTTTTTCGGACGGCGCTTGGTTTCGGAGCAAGTACGCAGGATGATACGTGATCATCAGTGGAATGCTGTTGTAAGTATGCCAGCGTCCGCGCAATTCGCGCATGGTCGCTCGCGTCCCGAGCAACCCCTCGACAGCAACTGCACCAAGCGCAACCAACACGCTTGGCTGAATAATCTCGATCTGTTCGACGAGATATGGCCGACATGTTTGCATCTCTGTCGGCGTGGGCGGGCGATTCCCAAAACTGCCTGCCGGCATGTCCGGCCGGCACTTCAGAATATTTGCGATGTAAACGTCTTCGCGCGCGAAGTTCATCGCCTTGATGATCCTCGTCAGCAACTGTCCGGCGCGTCCGACGAACGGTTCCCCTTGCTGATCCTCGTCCACCCCAGGTGCTTCGCCAATGAACATCAACTCGGCGTCCGGATTTCCGACGCCGAATACTGTTTGCGTTCGCGAGCAGGCGAGATGCGCACATTTCGTGCAACCCCGAACGCGTTCGTTAACCGCAGCCAGCAAGTGTGCCTTATTTGATGCGTCGTGATCTCCGCTAGGGACAGCGGACTCTACAGCGCCGGCGGGTGTAGCGTGCGCTGTCCTCAGCGCAAAGGGTCGAGCGGCGGCAGCAGGAGCAGCTTGCAATCGCGCGAGCGCAGTTCTCGATGCACGCGGCGCGCGATCACATTTCTCTCGAATCCTCTCCAGCGCTGCGATCACTAAATCGAGAGCTGGCTGGGTCATGTGCGGCGATCATCCAAAATTCCGGGCGCGACTGCAAACGATTTCGGTGGAGCACATGCGTCTTCGCGGTTTCTGGCGTCGCAGATCGGAGCTGAACTCGCAATTCAGCGGTCAAAAACCGCCGCCACAGCCAATCTCGGCGGCGAAGAAATAATTTAAAATACGCGCCGGTTTTGCCAACCAGCCGCCTGATCCAGCAACTCCGGTTCGACGTCGAGTGCCGTTTTGATGTCCATCTGCGCGCCCGCATCGGCAATCGCAGCGTTCGGTTCCCTGGACGCTGTTGGCCACTGAAAGAAATACCCCGCAGCAATTTTCATCGGCGGTTGCGCGTTGACGGATGCTCTCACTGCACCTCGCCCGCACGTTGCCCTGCTCGTTGAGCTGTCAGTCCAGACGGAGAACAGACAATCGGAATCGGGCGTGAGCGTTACTTGACTTGTTGTGACGTCGAAGTGCGATCCGCTTGTATCGCTTCGGCTGAACAAACTCACAATTTTTCCATGGTTCAATCGTATCCGCGCGCGTCGATCAAACATGCCTCCTGCGGTCTCGTTGCCGTCCTTCGTTACTCTGAGGTCTTCGATTTCGATCTCGGAATTTTCGGACACTTGGACGAATGCGCCCGGGATCAGCGCCAAATTAATTGAGGCACGGTCTGATGTCCGCACCGTGTCGCCCGCGTGAATTTTGCTTTTGGACGTGACCGGTTGGAAATCATTTCGTTCCGCGCTGCCGAAAACGACATTGCCTCTAGCAAAAAACACCGTCGCCGCTATCGCGCGAGTGACGCCTTTGGAGCATCCGTTTGCAAACAGGAAGCAAAGCGCGACCACGCTACCAAATGAAGCAAAACGCATCCGAATTGTTCGCGATTGGCGGCGCGTTTGTGAGTCAAAAAAACGGGTTCGACCTAGCTCGCGAGGTAAATTTCTGCTTTTGAGTTCCAAAGAATGGCACTCACGGCAGAATTTTGTCATCAGATATCACGAAAAAACAATGACGCGAATTGAGCGCGGTAAGATCCAAGCGCGAACGGTCTTGAACAATCAGTAACGCCGTTACGGGGCACCATCACCGTGGAGTTGCCAGTACGCGCCGGGTGTCACCGAGACTCCTGCCGGGTGTAGATAAACCAGACCCGAATCCCACATCGCAACGTACAGATGCTCCGCTCCCGGTTGAATGTTCACTGTTGTCGAAGTTGGCTCGGTGTAGCCTACGGTCGGCACTTTGTGGACGGTCAACACATGAGGCCCCGATGGGAGCCACGTGCTATAGCTGTGGCCCTGCGCGATGTTCGCCACAGGCCTGCCATCGATCTGAAGATTGAAAGCGAGATTCCATCCGAAGTTCGGTATTCTATCCACGATGAGGCGGCCAGGCGGGTGGTGATTAGAGCGCAGGTATCTGGGGCCTCCTTGCGCAGCAGTGCTGATGAAAATTGCGCACCCAAACGCCAACATCAGAAGAACATTGCTCGCGAAGCTGTGTTTTGATTTCATGGGACGAAGCATACGTGCGAATTGGATTTTTCGCCAGCGCGGAACCGAACAACTTTCCACGGCCGTTTGAAATCGGCTTGACATGAAATGGCCAGCGGACATATGGCTTCGCGAAACACAATCGAAATCGGAATTCAAGGTAAGGAGCTGCAATATGTTCGCTGTTATTCGTCATTATCACTTTGATCCAAAGGACGGTGCAGAGATCGACCGTCGTATACGCGAGGAGTTCGTGCCAATCGTGAAGAAAGCGAAGGGATTTGTGCGTTACTATTGGCTTGATACTGGCAAGGGTGAGGGCGCATCCGTCGGCGTGTTCAAGGACAAAGCCGGTGCCGACGAGTCGGTGCATCTAGCTGCAGACTACGTTCGAGAGCATCTGTCTAAATTTATCACTCAGAAACCTGAGATTATCGAAGGGCCGATCAAAGCTCACGATTGAGCACTGATAATCTTCAAGAACGCGGCTCTCCATACCATCGTCTGCCGAATGGCAGCACATCGGAAATAGGTCGGCGCTGCATTTATCCTGCCAAAGCTGAATTTGCTAGAGCTGCTGGAATATAAATTTCAACCAGCAGGGAGAGCCGCAAGGATCGTTACGTGAAACGCAAAGCCGTTGATAGTCACATTCTGGTTTGCACCGATGCAATCCACTTGCGCCTCGATTCTCAATTCAACCTGTCCAGATTCATCATCCCAATCGGCGTCCGCATCTACAATGTTCCAGGCCGCAAATCCTCCGGTCTTGATGTTGCCGATCTGAGTTTTCACGATTGAAGCTGTCGCAATTGCTCGAACGAACTGTCTGTTAGTGAGCTTCGGCCCGAGCAACACACTGAAGGTTTCCTTTGCTGATGCGAAATTCGTGCCCTGCCCCCCAATAGTCAGGCTCGCATCAAATTGTCCGTCGATGATAAAAAGGTGGTTCGCTTCGTCGGGGCCCGCGACCAGGACGTCCAGTTGCTGAACATTTTGGATTTGTGCAATTCTGATTGCCATTGTGATCTCCTTATTTCATTTCGTCTCACGTAAATCGTGGTGCTAGCCGATGCAGCCAATCGTGCGGCCCATGCTAAGGGTGTTAGTTGTGATTTAGCAATTAAAAACGAATTGCGGCTCGATCCTATGCAGGAAGGAGCAGCAAGCTGCCGACGGACACGCTTGATCAACGAAGTTTTCTGAGCGTAGAAATGGCAGCGCGTACGGGAGTTGACAAAATCGGACAAGCCTAGCTTACTAGGTAAATTTTAGCTTTTCAGTTGCAAGGAGTCGTATCTTGGGCCATTTTCTGTGCTTAAACGTGCTTAAAAGGAGAAACAAGATGACTCAAACTGAAAGACAACAATTGATCGAATTGGGAATACTAACGCCAGACTGTGGCCCGAGCATTAAGTACTGGAAGCTGTCGCCGGAGCTTAAACGGGAAGCCAGGCGACGCATGAAAGAAAGGGAGCGTATGACCGGTGGACTTCTTCTGACCAGGGTCTTGGAGCGCCTAAAAAGTGCTTAAAAAAGGGAGGAACAAAATGAGGGAAAAGGAAAGACAACAATCAATCGGACTGGAAATACTAAAACCGGATGACCCTACATTATGGAAACGGGCGCTTAAATCGGGACTCGGAGGAAGGGCGAAAAAGAGAGAGCCTATTTTCGGCCGCCGTGGACTTCTGAGCGGAATCTGGGAGCGCCTAAAAAGACCGCGTTAATGAGAACCATCATCGAGGTGAAGCGTGGCAACACCGTGGTCAAGATTTATCGCCACAAGAGCCGTCGCTACAAAAACAAATACTATGAGCTTTTTACCGTGGCGTATCGGCTCAACGGACAGCAACGGAGGAAAAACTTTAGTCGATACAAGGACGCGTGGAATTTTGCATCAGACACTGCAACCGCCCTGGAAAAAGGTCGGGCCCAAGTTTTATCTTTGAGCGCCGCTGACTGGCAGAGCTACATAGCCGCGAAAAATTTGGTGCGGCCGTTTGGGATTCCTCTGCACGCCGCGATTGAAGAATATGTCGCGATTCGCAGGCGCAAAAAAATAATCGAGAAGAGGGTAGGGGAGATTGTCGATGAACTTTTAAGGGCCAAAGAGAACGCCGGACTTTCGGATCGCTACATTGAAACGCTGCGGACTTACCTTTTGCGTTTCGCGAATTCGTTTCAAACGAACATCGGTAGCGTCAACACCGGCGCGATCGCCCTATGGCTGGATAGCTTGAAAATCGGTCCGCGCTCGCGCAATAACGTGCGTCAAGCAGTCGTGACGCTGTTTAACTTTGCGCGACGCCGCGGCTATTTGCCGAAAGGTGAGACAACCGAAGCGGCCGATGTTGAAACAGTCCGCGATCATGACGGGGAAATTGCAATTCTAACACCGGCTCAACTGACGAAACTGCTTAGAAAATCAAAACCGGATTACCAACTTTATTTTGCATTGGCGGCGTTCACCGGAATGCGCCCCGCCGAATTGCTCCGTTTGGAATGGAGCGAAATTAATTTCGAGAAATGGCACATTGAAGTAAAAGCGCGAAAAGCGAAAACTGCCACGCGGCGGCTCGTGCCAATTCAACCCAACCTGGCAAAGTGGCTGGCGCCCTACCACGGTAGAAAAGGGAAATTATTTCAAAGCCGGCGCACAGTGGACAGCGCGATTAAATTCGCGAAACGGCTCGAGATTCCCTGGAAAGCAAACTGTCTCAGGCATTCTTACGCCACGTATCGATTGTCGATGGTGCCCGATGCAGGGCGCATTGCGCTGGAAATGGGAAACAGCCCGGCAAAGCTCTTCACAAAATACCGCGAACTCGACCGAGAGAATCATGCACCGGAATGGTTCGCTATTCAGCCACCGCCGCGACGCTCGCGCAAAATTGTTCCGTTCGTCGCTTAACGTGGCAGCGCGTACGGGAGTCGAACCCAGTTTGAAGGTTTCGCGACTTTGCGCAATTCCGCTATAAACGTGGGTTAGGCTGCGCGTTAGAGGGAAAGTGCAAATCAGCGAGTTTGCACGAATCGCGCAGATTTACGCAGTCCGAGTGTCCGATTTTGTCCGAAAGGTTAGATGATCCGAACCGTGCAAGGTTCACCGGACTGTCGGATGGAGCTTTAAGCCGAGCGCCTCAAGGCGCGGCCAGGGCCCAGCCAGCCGGAAGAGTGGGACCCCAGGCGGCGCCGGCAAAGACATTGTTGTGCAGATACCAGATAGCCGTGCGGCGCGTGCTCGAATTATAAAGCAGGTAATCGGGCTTCCCGTCTCCATTGAAATCGGCCGCACCAATCAATTGATACCCGGCGGAAATCGTCGGACCCCAGGCGGCGCCGGCAAAGACATTGTTGTCCAGATACCAGATAGCCGTGCGGCGCGTGCTCGAATTATAAAGGAGGAAGTCCGGGCTGCCGTTGCTGTTGAAATCGGCCGCACCAATCAATTGATACCCGGCGGAAATCGCCGGACCTAAGGCGGTGCCGACAACAGTATTGTTGACCAGATGCCAAATTACTGTCTGGCGCGTACTGGTAATAATAAGCAGGTAATCTGGGTGCTGGTCGAGATTGAAGTCGGCTACATCAACTAACATCCAACCAGTCTGAAGAGGCGGTCCATAAGCGCTGCCGATATACTCATTGTTGTCCAGGTACCAAATGGCTGTTTGATGCGTGCTCGCGTTGTAGAGCACGTAGTCCGTTTTGCGGTCGCCGTTAAAGTCGAACCGATTGGGCGTTGGTGTGGGCGCTTGGACAGCGGCGAGGATATCGACCCGCCCCCAGCCATAAACGTTGTTTGGCGGGCCCGCAGTGCCGCATTGGGTCGAGGCGATATGAACAGCCGTGTTATTCACGGCATCGCGACTTATGTTAATCTGATGCCGCAACTCCGGATGGGCCGACCATAGTAGTGCCATGGCGCCGGCGATGTGCGGAGCGGCGGCGGACGTGCCGCCGGAAATCAGGTAGTCAGCGTCCCCGCTGTTGGTGGCCGAGCGCGTGCTGGTGCCTGGAGCAGTAATATCAGGCTTTGTACGACCGCTTCCATCGACAGTAACCGGTCCGCGACTGCTAAAGGAGGCGATCGTATCGGTTCCGGTGTTCAATGCCCCCGCAGTGTAAGATGCCGCATAGAACGACGGCGAATCTGTCACAGTAGAACAAGCCGAGCCGAAGTTACCAGCCGCCACGACCATCTGGATGCCAGCCGCACGCTGCGCCTCCACAGCAGCTTGCAAGGTGTCAAACGAACAACCTTGCGAAGCCGGACAACCCCAGGAATTGATGGTAATGTCAGGCGCTTTGGTCGGGTCGGGGTCGCCACCGCCGATCCGGGTAGGCGCTAGGAACCACTGCATACATTCGATGTATCTGGCGGCAGTACCTCTGGCCACGTCCATGTTGCGGCAACCGATCCACTTTGCGCCGGGCGCCATCCCAATCTGGTTACCCATGCCGTCGTCACCGATCGCTATGCCGGTGGTGTAAGAGCCGTGGAAGAAATCATCGCAAGGGAATGTCGAATCGTTCCCGCAAGGGTTACCGACGCTGTTATGAATGGAGTCATGCCAGTTGTAATCGTGGTCGGCAACCACCCCGTCCCAGCCACGGTAGTGCGGCTTAAGCGCGTTATGCGTCCAGCGCACGCCGCTGTCTGCGCTGCCAACGACAATCTGCTGCCCGGTGAAACCCAGCGCCCAGACTTGCGGCGCGTGCGTGTAACTGATCCCCGGTTCGATCGTCACCGGGACCGCAGGTTGGACAGGCGCTTGAACCGGTTCAGGAAGATCATTGTGAATGACCGGGTTGCCTTCTACCCGTGCTACATCCGGCCGGCTGGCCAATGCCTGGGCGATCTCCCGGCTGCCCTTCACTAAAATTCCGTTAACAATGTAGAAGGATTGATACGCAACGCCGCGTTCGCGCAGCCATTGCAGGATCGGCCCCTGCGTGCTGTGGGCCTTGTTCCATAGTGCGCCATAGACGAAGCGTCCCTTTTCAGCCTTAGTGTTCAAAGCGGCAGCAGGGCTCAGGTCAGCTTGATCAGCCAGCACAACGAAAAATTCCGCCTGCTGCCCGTTAGTCGTGTGCTCCGTCACCCAGGGAGCCATCTTTTGCGCAGCGACCGACTGGTTAGGCGAGCCGCCTTGACTGCCGGTGCGAGAAGAAGCGACGGCGCCTATCGCAGCCGCGACGGCTGCAACGAAAAACAACGAACAAAAAATACGGCGCAATTTTAATGGAGTGAATGTGGGACGTGATTTGTTAGTCATAGGATTAGGATTGTTTTACGCTCACGGGTTACCCTGCGGCGTCTCACAGCAGCTCCACATGACCCGCTTTCCGCCTAACTAACTTGACGCGGCGAGATACTGGAAACTTGCCGAAACACTGTCAACACAATTTTTTTTGCAAGGAAGACGCTTTGCTTTTCGCTCTCCCCACGGCAATGCCAAAATGGTTTACGAGACCAAACTCACGGCGAATTCGTGTATCGCCCTTTCCAGTTCCAAAAACGCAGTCAGCTTCATCCGCACGCACAACGAAACGCTTCCCGTCGCAGCATGCGCGTCAGCAATCCAGATCGTTCGCCCGTTGGAATCAATCGCTGAGACGTAGCCCAAACTCCAACCCGCTTTGCTGAGATTCGGTTGGCTGTGGCATCGCTTCACAGGATCGCGCTAGAATGCGAATTGATTGATGGACAATGCGACAAGCCGCCGGTGCGTCCATCACAGATTCCTGCACGCTTTACGGCTCACGGCGCTTTGTGATTGAATCGTAGTGACGGCCGATAGCGAACAGCGCCGTGCCTTCGGCAGCATGGAGTAAAAAATGAAAAAATTAATTGCAGTTTTAATATTGTTGTGCTCGCCGGCATATGCCGATCTGTCAGCATACCACGAATCGCCATATATCGAAGGTTCCACTGAGGGGCAGGCGCATTACACAGTTATCGAACAAAAATGCGGCTCTGGCTGCCTAGAATGCGCTTTGCTGTTCATCTCTTATAACGGCATTCGCATGGTTGAGCGGTCTTTGTCGGATAAAGTCCTCCACGATCTATTCCCTCATATTAAGCTAGGGGGCGATAAAGGATATGCCCACTTTGGGGTCGCATTTGACGATTGGGATATTCCTAACAACAAGTTGTATCTGACCGTATATGCTAATCAAGCGCCAAACCTTGAGCCGCCAAATATTGAGCGGCGCGTAATCTATGACCTAAAAACGCACAAGGTAACTCTCGAAAAATGAAACACAGAAAAAGCGTGACCTCGCGCCGCAGCCGATCACATCACGCTGTCATCCGCGTTTACGATGACGCTGGCAACGAGATCGAAACGCACGAGCACAACGGCGATTTCAAATAGTGGTAACCATTACACGTAGAACAAAAAGCCGCCACGCGGTGAAGCGTGACGGCTGATTGCTTCGGTTGGGTGACAGCTTTACCGATTATTCAGGACGGTTCGCTGCGTGGGCTTGCTCAGTTCAAGCTGTGCGCTCACTTTTCGTAGGCCCGCAGTCAGCGCGTCAATTTGCTTTTGCTGCGCGTCAATCTGGCGATGTGCTTTTAGAAATTCGTTGAGCAACATCGCATTCACGGCATTGTAACGCACGGTGATAATATTGCCGGCCTCGTCCCGTGCGACTAGGTCCGAATTAACCGCAGCCACTTCCTCCGCGATCAAACCGAAATCAAGCGGGTGCGCGGGATCAATTTCCTGCTTGTAGTGAAAGCTACGCGGTTTGAGTGCGTAGATTGCTTCGCTGGCGTTGCCTATGGACTTGATCTCATCCTTGTAGCGTTGGGAAGAGACTTGAAAACCAAGTCTACCTCCTGGGCCTACCGTAACAAAGACGCTATTAGCCTGAGGGAAGGTGTTGACGTTGCGGACATAGGTTGTGTTGTCCACGTTCGCACCTCCCACCGCTTGACCGATGCAGACAACGCCATGCGCCGTGGAGACAGCGCCACCAGCATTATCCCCTACAACCGTGTTGCGTTCGCCGCTTGTATTGAAGCGGAGCGCATTGAAACCAACAGCGGTGTTGTCGTCGGAAGTGTTGTTCAGAAGAGCTGCCAGTCCAATGGCCACGTTCCGTTCGCCAATGATGTTGCGGAAGAGGGCAGTAGAGCCCACCGCTGTGTTAGCCTCGCCGAGCATGTTGAAGCGGAGCGCATTGGAACCCACAGCAGTATTCGCTTGGCCGGTCGTGTCGGCAGCGAGTGCAAGAGCGCCAAGGGCCGTATTTTGGGTGCCGCCCGCTGCAATATTTAGGTTTAACAAGGCACTCTGTCCCTCAGCCGTATTGCCCCCTGGATAGGCCCCGTCGGGCGCCGGGGTTACCGCATGCACTCTCGATAAAAGCACGAAATAGCAAACGAGAAGCAAAACGAAGCATCGTAAAAGTGACGTTGGCTTTACATCAATGAGTTTTTGTTGAGCTATCATTGTAATTTTCCTTCTTCCCCGGCAGTTTTAGTTGTGTGACTCCGAAGCGAGAAGGAGGCTACCGGGGAAAACAGCTCCCTACCCACTTCGGTTCCGATGTTGGCGAAATTATGCCGTCTCGAAGTGGGCGCTACGCGGGAATATTAACAGCATTGTTACCTTCCGCGGTGCTGCGCAGTTTCGGTATCTATCCCGAAATGAAGCGGTGGATTGACCCGATTCCGTTTGCTCGCGACATGGTTAGCCGCAGCGTTGTCGGCTTAAACACAAGCACTACATACTATTATCGGGTGCGCGCATATAACGGCGATGAAAAGCTGACTGCGTTTATGGAACTGCAAAGGGCGATACACTCATTCGCGGTGAGTTTGATCGCGTAACGCTTGCGCGGAGAGCTCAGGGCGAAGAATCTGGACAGTTGACGCGCATCGTGACGGAAAGCGTTTCGTGGTGCGTGCCGATGAAAAGCTGACTGCGTTTGGTGAACTGCAAATGGCGATTTACGAATTCGCGGTGGATTTGATCTCGTAACGGTTGCCCGGGGGCTCAGCCCTAGGGCGCCCCGAAGCTCGAACGTTTGCCGGTACTGATTCAGACCATTGACTTCGACGCGCCGCGCATCCCTGCGTTTCACTAACTTGCGCGCGAAGTTGCTCCGGGTCGTCTGAAACCAGAATTGACCAGGCGCGACACGCCATGCACAAAGTTCATGCGTGTCATAGGTATTAACGGGAGAATCTTCGTCACGTTGTGATTGCTTGTTCGATTTGAGGCAGCGAGTATTCTCAGTGCTCCCGCCTTTTTCTTTCGGCGGTTTCGCTTTCATCGCGCATCGCCTTAGTTGACCCGGAATTGGCCGAGCTTTTCCAAAACGTCCGGCCATCGAAAGAGCACGGTCTTTCCGATCTTTAGATAGGGCAGTTTTCCTTGGCGCATCCATAGATCGACGGTGCGAGGGGAGCGCCTGATTTTTTTCGCAAGTTCGCGTTTTACGAGAAGATCATCGCTTGCGCGGTCGGTGATCCGCTCTGTACGATTTGTGTTATTCACCGCGGGTAACATCGCAAATTCCGCATGGATTTTGCCCGGGTGTCCCGCGAATCCGGCAAGAATTGCCGTTAGCCTAACAAGCTTCCCGTAGGCCTATCGACTGGCCGCGTCACGCGAATCCGGCAACGCCCCGCTGCCGCCGTGCTCGCTGGCGTCGTGCCGCTGCGTCGCGTTTAGCCTGAGCTTTTTCTTCGGTTATCCGCTGCTTGAACTTTTTTACAACGCTTTGCGTCACGCGATCAAACTCCATCAGTCGCCGGGCGCTCGGATGTCCGATCAGCGCAAGCCACCGCATCAACGGTCTAGCATCTCGTGCCAGCGACGGATCTTCTCTCAGCCGGTTTAACGCACGCCTCGCAAGTTCATCTACTTGAGCGACCAGTTGCAGAGAGGGAAGTCGCTTATCAAGTATCTTAAAAGCTTTCCATCTCGGACGTGGCGGCCTGACGCGCTCCCCTGTGAACTTGAGATAATTTACAACGCTCCCCGTAACACTTCCCAGGAAGTAATACCTCGACCAGTCAATATACGTCCTTCCGTTTCGCAGTGTTTCCGGTCTGCAATAATTACTGAGCAGGCTGCTGGACAGCTTCGCCCGCTCGTTATTGGCGAGCGTCTTCAACGCAAACTTCTGCTTCTCAATCTCAGCGCGTAGTTGCTCACGCTCAGCGCGCAGCTCCTCAAACTTAGTAGCCTTCGGTGTTAACCTAGCGATCTCCGCGTTCACCCGCTTCTCGCAAAGCGCTTTGTGAACCGCAAGCTCACCGGACGTAAAAACGGCACACATTTCGCGGTGTCTCACGGCGCATTTAGCAGCTATGGCCAAGAGGTTCGGAGGGACGGTTTTCATCGCTTGCTACGAACGAGTGTGATCGGCACGACGTTTGGCGCTGCCTGCGGCGCAATTGAAAACCAAGTCCGCGCTTGCTCGGGCGTTGCCAGTTCCCGGTAATGCCGGAAGATCATCTGCGGCGAGTTACCTGCTTCCAACGCCACGCGGTTCACGTCCTGAATCTCGGCAAGGCGGTAAGAGATGAACGAATGCCTTAGGCCATTGCACTTCCACCGAAGCCCGGACTCGCGAGTAGCGCGTCTTATTTCCCGGCCAAAGTGCCATTTGCTGTGCGGCCAGACGCGCTCCCCAGAGCGTGGCACTATCGCAAGCCACTTGGCGAGATTGTCAGTGAGCGGCACGATGCGCCGCGTGGCGGTCTTTGCCTTGTGAGCTGCTACTTCGATAAAGCCCGGATGCCGTTCTATGTCTGGCCATTCCAGCCGTAGAATTTCAGCCGAGCGCAGTCCGCAGAAAGCACCCAGCGCGAGGCAAGGCGCAAGGTGCGCTGAAGCATTGCCAAGTATAGTAGCAAGTTCAGATGGCGTGAAGATTTTAACGGGCACTCGTTTCTCGCTGCGCCTTTCCACGCGCTCCAAAGGATCGACTTCTTTCGATAACCAGCCGTGCCTTTGCGCAAACCGAAAGAACGTCCGTAGCGCGAGCGCGAAATTGTTGTGGCTACGCGGAGAAAGGGAGAGGCCACCAAAGAACCTCGCGACATCATCCGGCACAAGGGCGCTTACGTCGCAATGAAACGCCTCGGCAAAAGTGCCAAGCCGGTAGCGCAAATCGGCAAGATAAACATCGCTCACGCCCTTCGCGGTCTTTGCCGCAATCATCGCAGCAACCGCATCAGCGACCGGCTCGGCTTTGATTCCACGCCCGTGATGCCGGGAATAGAACCGCGCCGCATCCAGTAGCGGAACGCCATCCAGGAGTTTCCTGGCCTCTGCGAATTCGATTGCGACGGCATCCAAGGGCATACCGAATTGCTTCACCGCATCCTTCGCCCGGCCGTACTCGAGCCGGTCGCGACCGCTTAGTTGCATCGCGTCCACGTCGCCACGCGATAGTTGCGCGGCTTTCGCTTCCGCTTCACTGGTCGCCTTCTGAAGATCATTGAAGTTGAGCCGGTGACGTTTCCCGCCGATGTGGTAAACAACGCGGTAATAGGTGCCGGTCTGTTTGCGATCGCGATAAATTTTCGCGACGGACGAGCCGCGTTTGATGGTTATTGGGAATCTAATTCGTTTCGCTTTCATGGTCGATTTTGGTGCTTAAGTGCGCGAATACTGTCCGAAAAGTGTCCGACTTTGCAAGCGAAATCTTTTATACAAGGGCGATCTACCTATGAAAAGCATTGGCAGCGCGTACGGGAGTCGAACCCGTGTACCAGCCTTGAGAGGGCTGTGTCCTAACCACTAGACGAACGCGCCGTAAACGGGATGCGTGTAGAAATACTGCATCGCATGCGGGCGTGCAAGACGCACCGAGGAGAGAAATCCTCAGTGATGCAGACCGCTACTCGCCTTCATCCCCGCCGCCATTATCGCCTGCATCATCACCGCCGTCGTCATCTCCGGTATTCTCATCGCCCGCGGCGTCACCAGTCTCACCGTCGTTCATATCTTCGCCTTTATCGTCGGAAGCGTCTTCCATGCTGCCCTCATCGGCGGAGGCGACTTCTTCAGCTGTGTCTTCCTCGGCAGCGACTTCTTCCTCCTCGGCGTCAGACATATCGAAGGATTCGCTCTCGGCGTAAGATTCTTCCGAACTGATTTCCTCATCCGATACTGACTCTGAAACCGTAACGTCTTCGTAGATATCAACACTTGTATCGACCCAAGCCCAGTCGTACGAAACTGTGTCGTACCATGTGTAGTACCAAGAGACGTATTCGCTGATCCAATCGACGAGGCCGAGGTAGTCGGCGCGCCACGGTTTATCGACGTAATACTCATAGCCGCGGATGAGCCCGGACTGCAGATCGAGCAGGTAGAACGTGGCGATGTACGAATCAAGCGTTATGGGCTCTTTGACAATTCGCTCGGCTTGCTTTTGATCTCGCTCAGCCCTTTCTCCAGCGCCTTGTCTCTTTGCGCCGATTTCTCCAGCTTCGAGATCTTCGCCAGCAAGTCCTTTTGTTGAGCCTTGATTTTCTCGAACTCGGCCTTTTCTTCCGCGGTCAGCTCGCCGCCTTGTTTTTTCCGCGTCGCTTCCTTCGAATAATTGGTGCGCAAGGACTCGATGGCGTTGCCGAGTATCTTTCCGTTCTCGATTACCTTCTTGTTTTTTGAATCGGTCAGTTGCCAATCGATTTTCATCTGCACTCCCGCCTGACGCGCTTCGGCGATGCCCTTGAAAAAATCGTTGCTTTTTGCCTGCAGCCCTGTTTGCGCCCGCTTCAAATTCTTCGCGACGACCTGCGTCGATTTCCAAAACGGTTTATTTTTCGGTGTCTTGGGATCGAGCCCCTTATCCGCGCGGGCAGCTTTGATCATTGCAGCGAGCGCCTTGTTCGCATCATCGAGTAAAGTTTTGGCGTTCGCTTTTTGTTCCGTTGCTTTTTTGCTGGCCGTGTTCGCGCCGGGAGCAGGGGTGAGAGCCGGCTTGGTAGCGCGTGCCACGGTGAAAAAGCTGAGTGACAGACACAGTAGGAGGGAAGGAATTTTTTCATGGTGGCGCGCAGCCTGTCAGGAGGCTGGGCAACTGTCAATCACATGAATTGATTACTGCACGGCGATGCGACCTCGCTTTACGAGTCCTGGCCAACGCGCGATGCTCGCGCGCGCGTGAAAACAAAAAGCGAATCGCTGGACAAAAGGTGGCGACCGAAAGCGGGATGGGGCGTGCCGTTGGCCTGGCTAACGCTTTGCATTGTTTGGAGCTCCACGTGGCTCGCCATCAAGATAGGGTTACGCGATCTCCCGCCGATTTCATTTGTGGCGATTCGTTTTCTCATCGCGATTGTCGTGCTCGTAGCCGTCTCGATGGGCCGGACGCGTTTGCTCCCGCGAGGGCGCGACGACTATGTCGTTCTCGCAGTCACGGGAATTCTCATGTTCGCTGTAAACTACACTCTCCTGTTCTGGGCGGAGCTGCACGTTTCGTCCGGTCTCGCTGCGGTGTTGCAGGCAACAATTCCAATTTTCGGCATGATGTTCGCCCACTGGATGCTGCCGGATGAACCGCTGCGCTTACAAAGACTCGCTGGCGCAATCGTCGCACTCGGCGGGGTGACTGTGATCTGCGGACGCCTGCTGGGATTCAACGGTGCACTGGCTTTCTGGGGTGGCGTGGCAGTTGTTGTGGGAGCCGCGAGCGCGGCGTTCGCGAACGTGCTCGTTAAGGCGCGCTCGATGCAGCTCGCGCCCGCGATGCTCGCTGCGTGGCAGATGATTTTCGGAATTGCGCCGTTGTTACCACTTGGGTTCGCCATCGATGGAAACCCAGCGCGCTTTCACTGGACCCTCTCGTCAGTGTTCTGCCTGCTGTATCTGGCTGTTATCGGCTCGGCGCTGACATTTTTGCTTCTTTACTGGTTGCTGCCGCGCCTGAGCGTCGCGCAGCTGCAAAGCATCTCGCTCATCACTCCACCGGGAGCAGTCATGCTCGGCTGGTTGTTAGGCGGCGAAACATTTCCGCTCTCGTCCTTGTTAGGCGGTGCGCTGGTTCTTGTCGGGGTGTGGATGATTTTCCGAAAAGCGCAAGTGCGGGAGCCATTGGCTCAGGAAGGCTAAGCACTTAGCAGGCCTGCCCAGAAACGGGGCTCAGTTCTTTACATCGACAACGAGGCGTGTGGGATTTTGAAGCTCCACCACACGGTAAGGTTTCTTGGAACTAAGGCCGAACACGAATGCTACTTTCGCTTCAAAATCACACGTTAAAACGAGTTGTTTCAGATTCGCGCAATTCAAGTGGCGATCGCGGTCGGTGATGGTCGGCTGACCCGCATCAGTATGCGCCTGCGCCGTGTCCATTGAAATTTGTAAGAATGCAGTCCCGGCGACAGCGATATTGTTTCCGGAGGCACACTGCTGGATCGGAGGCTGAACGTACTTGACTCTCCATGTGGGATGATGAAATCCCTCGAACGTAAAGACGATCCGATCGAATCCGTTGCAACACGCTGTCTCGGCCTTTTGCACCAGCACGACATGACTTGCAGCATGACCCTGATGGCTGGGATTCAAAGTACCTGTAAAAGTAGCCGGTATCGGATTTCCGTTGTCATCTGTCAGGCTGCACAATGCAGACGGCGTTGGCCCTTGCGTTGCACAACCAGCGAGAGAAAAAAGTAAGCAAGCGCCAATGACAGGCGAGAGGAAGCTTGAGAAAATTGATGCTCTTTTCATGCGCAGGGTTCTTTATTTAGAGACGTTGAGTTACTGAGGAAAAATATCGGCTGGGGCCGATGGGTATTTTGCCTTTAGGTTTGCGAAGTACTTCTTGTAATCGGTTCCTTCCTCAGCAGGCATCCATTCCAATAGCGTCCATCCCTTCGTCGTCTGTTGCAGAAGGCCGGACTGCGGTTCGTAATGCTGCGTCCCGTCCGCCGATTGTGGATTGACCCGTATCCAGGCCCATCCGTTATGAACCTTCAGGTACGGAACAATCAGCACCAGATTCTTACGTCCCTGACGAGCCAACGCGCGTTGGGTTGCTTGGGTGATTGCGTTTCTTTCCGCGCTTCCTTCTGGCGGTGTGTGTGCAGTATTTACCGAGGCACAACCGGACAGAATCAGTGACGTAACGAGCAATGCCATTGTTAGGTTATTCTTCATAGGCATTTGTTAATGCCAAGTTTCGAGGGCGCAGTCAATTCTTTTGGACTGGGATGTTTGAGGAAAGAAGCAACAACAGGTGGAGTTATCGCCCCAAATAGCTAATAGCTCAACGGCGCACCAGCATCAAAAACTCCGGGTTATCAGCCAAATCCTTGATGAACGGCTTGCCGCGTGGGCGACCATCCATCGACCCGTAGCGAAGAATTTCCTTTGAATTACGACTGGCAACGTAGAGGAAGCCATCTTCGCCGAATGCCATTCCAGCGGGGCCATTGAGGCCGCCGGACTTTGGCTCGACAAAAACTTTCGTGGAGCCCTGGCGAAGGTCGTGTCGCAAAATTGAATCGTTCCCACCGCTTCCGATAAGAAGATAATGACCGTCCGGGCTGAGCAACAAGTGGATGGGCCTATCGAGCTGATTGCTTTGCGAAGTAAGCTTTCGCAAATACCGGCCGGTTCGAGCTTCGTAAATTCGCACGCAATCCGCAGCACGGTCAGCGACGTACACCTCGTTATTAGGCGCAAAAATCACTGCCCTGACGTCCAGCAGACCGTCCGAAGCGAGCTTTGCCGGCGGAATGAACGTCCCGGGCGGGAGATCGACGCTTTCGAGCGTGTCAGGAAGAGGCATCGGCGCCCCGGGTTTCCCTTTTGTGCCGCCAGGACCGTGGTATCTCGCGATGAGATTCGTATTTTGACTCGAAACGTAGAGGTCGCCTTCAGAGTCGAACACTATGTTAAAAGGATGATCAATCCCTGGATTGATGTCCGCGTGGCGCTTAACAAACACCTCCAAAAAATCGTGCTGCCCTTGTTCGTTGAGCGGGCCCTTGAACTTGAGAACCTCGCTGTATTCGAAGTAGGCGTTGACGACATACAGATTCTGATCGGGCCCAAATACAAATCCGCGAAGCTCCCGAAGCTTAACGTTCTCAGGAAGGCTCTTTTTGTTTAGCGCTTTTCGCAATTTCTTCCCGTCAGTCGAATAGACGTGAATATTGTTAAGCGTGACTTTTTCTTCGCCCCCGTGGAAGCTGACGTACCATTCGTTCGGCATAGCTACGCCCGTTGCGCATGCAATTATCGCAGAAGAGCCAACTCATTGAAATCTGTAGCCACCCTTTCACGGAGTAAAATCGATTCTTCTCCCAATTTAAACCCGCTACAGGATATCGCGGCAAAACGACTCCATTTCCCTATGCTGGCTGTCCGTGAATCGACCGAGAAAACGCGCGTCGAATATTCGACTTTTCATCGGCGATTTTTTCGTCAATAGTCTGCCATTAGCGCGCCTGCATAAGCGCGGAGGGCTGGGACATGAACTCTGATTCAGATCGATCGCTTCCGCTAGGGGATCCGCCAGTCGTGGAGCATCCAACGCCTGATGGTCTTACCGAAGTCGCGCAGCGACTTATCCGGTTTCCGTTTACTCCTCCTGACGTGAAGCTCAAAGAGGACGAGGCTCTCTCGGTCTCAAAGGACTGGTTCACAAAGCATGACAAAAACGAGATTGATCAGCTCAATAGTTTAGACTTCTACGCCTCGAGTGGACCGCAGAGCGTCGGTGTCGTTCCAAAACTTCATAACACCTCGGCTGGGATAGAAATCTATGAGCTGCCTCTAACGTTAAACAAAGAAACGTTCGAAAAAACCGAAGGCCCATATCGCCCGGGCATAACGAAAAAGTACAGTAATAAGAGGTCCGGCAAAAAAGTGGCCAAGTTCAAGGCAGGCACCATGGCAGAATCGGGTCTCGCCTGTTTTTGCGTGTCCCGGCTGCTGGGTCATCTTGTTGAGGTGCCGCCCGCGATTTATCGGACGATGGGTGTCCAGGAGTTTCAGAAAGTCGGGGACCAGGCCCGAACGACCGGCCATCCGAGTTGCACGGAAGCTTGGGCTAATCTGCGAGCCATGGTGAAGTCCGGTAATTCTAAAGTCGTCCTGGCAGATGGAAAGCTTGTATTTGGATCACTGGCGCAGAATCCGCGCGGGGAGAACAGCAGTCCCGAAGATTATTGGACAGTCGGTGCAATTAGAGGCCACAGCTTTTACAAAGTCCTTTCGTCAAAGTCCCCGGTAGCAAGCATCTTAAACTTAAACGATGCGAAGTGTCTTCAGGACCTCGCACTCGCACAAGACATGGCTCGAGGTGTCATCCTCGATTCAATCTTCCGGCAGGTTGATCGTCTCGGAAACATCAGCATTGCCGTGTTACAGCACTATGTGACCAACAAAGGCAAAGTGAAATGGGACGACAAAATCAGCGACGGAAACAAGGCTGAGGCAGTAAGCCCTTTTTTGCCATTGAAGCGGATCATGTACAAAGATAACGACGACGGGATGATGTGGGGAATGAGCTCGATCTCTGTTACTCCGATTCTCAACGAGGCTCATCACGTTGACCAGATGATCTACAACCGCTTGCAGTGGTTGGCAGGCTTAATGCAGGACAGCGAACCAGGCTCGGACGCGAAGATAAAGGATTACTTTGTGAATGCCGTCCATACTTCAGGGAACAACTATGATAAACTGAAAGCTAGCCTGATTAAGTACGCGGCATCGCTCAAGAGCAGGGTGGAAGCCAACGATATTCTGCTCGACCTGGATTTGGAGGGAACGATGAAGAAGCTGTACTCCAAGGAAGTGGAAGCAGCTCAGAGCAACCCATCCGACGGTTCTGGGTCCGCCACATCTTCGACAGCTCCGGAAAACGCGGGCGCAGCTTCTACGCCCGCAGCGTCTGATCCCAATACACCTCGCAAACAAGAAATCACCGAACACAGCGCTCCAAACGGAACGGTTGAGTTAGCCACCCGACCTGCGCCTTTTCCGGGGCACCCCGAAATTTATAGCAAAAAGGATGTCGAGAAAGAAAAGGAACTTGCCGGGATAGACTTTTACAACGGCAAAACGAAAGACGGCTTGGACATCGTTTTAATTCCAAAGACGTACAGCACTTCGCCCGGACTGAATGTTCATGCAGTTAAGTTACCTGCGGGAGTTAGTCGCCTCAGTTATGGCGAAGCTCACACAGGAAAGAGTCATTCAAGCGATGACGAGGTCATAGCGAAGTATAAGCAGACCATTCCCACTCATTTCACCTACAGCCCGTCCATCATCGGTTACTACCATTTGTCGCGGTTCCTTGATGCGGGCCATGTCGAGCCTGCCATTGTGCGCACGATGGATGTGTCCGCACACAAGCCCCTCGCTGATCTGGGCAGGGCAAAGGCAACCGGATCGAACAATCGGGAACAGTGGACGGAGTTGCGAGCTTTGGACGACGCCCATAATGATTCGCGCCTGTTTACGAAAGATGGGAAGCAGCTTTATGGTGTTCTTCAAGCGAATCCCAGCGGCGAACAATCCTATCCGCATCTGAGCGATCTTGCAGGAGCAGGTGCTTTTGCCAGTTCGTCTGAGTTTGCCAAAGTTAGCAATCTGAACCCGATCAAGTTAGACTACAAAGACGCGAGCGGTAAACTCAATCAGGATGCTGTTCAGCAAATTGTCCAGATCAAGGACCTTTCTGACATGGTGCTTATGGACTTCATCATGAGCCAGGCTGATCGCTTCAGCGGCAATATTCATTCAGAAAAAATCTACGTGTGGATTGAAAATGGCGTTCTAAAGCACAAGGCGAAGAAGAATGATCCAGCAAAAGCAGCCGAACAGTTGAAGCAGATCCCTCCCGATGCGGTTCTAGTCAATCGCATGATTATGAAGGACAATGACGCCGGGCTCATCAGCGGCAATTCGGCCAAAAGCTATCATCTTCTGGAAAAAATCAGCCACATGGATGCCAAAACGTATAACAGGCTTCTTGACCTGCAAAAGGAGTTAGAAAAACCAGAAGTCGCTGAGTGGTATCAAACCGAGCTCCTGTTTACTCCCGCCAATTTCAAGACGATGAAGGATAACGTTGATCAAGCAATCACTATTCTGACGTCCCGCAAAGACAACAAAAACCTCTATTTGGACGCGAATCTGAGCGCCGCTCTCGAGGCGAAACAGGACCAAGAACAGGAGACTGGAACGAGCTCTGAATCTACTGATGTTGTCAGCACTTCGCTTCCAGCAATTACCGGTTCCGTCGGCCGCTGGGAAAAAGGTGCGCGCAATATCCCAGGTGATGTAGAAACTGTGCAACGACTGTTACAAACGGCATCGCAAAAACTGCAATCTCCCCAGCTCGATCCAAAGGGGATTGATGGGAAAATTGCGCGGCTGCCTGCCAAGTCGAATACTGCGGCTGCGATTGAAGCGCTTCAGAGCCGTTGTAACATTTCGGTTGGCGGTTTAATTGAGCCCGGTGATCAGACATGGCAGGCACTTTTGCAAGCCGCGGGCGCAACCTGAACCAAGCCTCACGGCATTGGTTTATCACTTGAGCTCACAACTATCCGCATCAGTGGGACGTTGGGAAAGCCGGGCGGCTAACCGAAAACCCGACGTAGAAATGGTACAGCGTCTTTTGCAAGCAGCTGCGCACGCTTTAAAAGCTCCTGAACTTGATCCGAAAGGCGTGGACGGAAAAATTGCACGGCCTCCTGCCACTTCGAATACAGTTACAGCAATAAAAGCCTTCCAAAGGCGTTTTACTACCTCGGTCGATGGACTGGTTAAGCCGGACAGTCAGACATGGCACGCACTGTTGGACGCCGTAAACGAGACTCCGGCAATCGACGAATCACCGAAGCAGCCGGATGTTTCCGTCGATGCACGGGGATTCTTGTTTCCTTTTCCCCGGCTTCCCGCGGCCGACTGGGTTGGCTCGCCGCGCTGCTTTGCTTCTAATCGT
>JBKPBJ010000229.1:0-2270 GCA_046726875.1 Verrucomicrobiota bacterium | reverse complement strand
CTTCAATGCCTACGCGTCGCAGGGAAAGCCTGAAGCCATAGATGAGATTGTCTTCTCCACGACAACGCAAATCATCGAGACGTTTGGTAAATTGTTCGGTGCGCCTCGTGTTCTCGACCTGCCGGTTAATGAAGAGGGACTTAAGGCTTGGATCGAGCGCCAGGAGCATAGTGATCCTCTAGAGGCAGCCCGGGCCTGGGCGGTTGGATACCAGGAGCGACACCGCAAAAAACGTCGCGGCTAACGTGACAGGACAGCATGGGTGACGAAACGGCTGCAACGAAGAACACTGCTTCCGATTTACAACCGACTCCCTCTAAGTCGCAGGCTGCAGCTGGCAATTGGTATAACATATTTCCTGTCCTAACTTGGTTGCCAGCCTACCAACCCAAATGGCTGCGCGCGGACTTAATCGCAGGTGTTACCCTCGCAGCGTACCTCATGCCCGCTGGACTCGCGGATGCCTCGCTTGCTAATGTGCCGCCTGAAGCGGGGCTCTATGCCTGCCTTTTCTCGGGTCTTGTTTTCTGGTTGTTTTGCAGTTCCCGGCACACAGCCATCACGGTTACATCAGCTATCTCAGTGCTGGTGGGCGCATCGCTTGGTGATCTGGCGGGCGGCGACGCCTCACGATTTTGGGCCCTGGCATCGTGCACAGCGTTGATTGTCGGCGTGCTCGCTTTTATTGCCTGGTTAGTCAAAGCGGGGGTAATCGTGAACTTTATTTCCGAGAGCGTCCTCGTCGGCTTTAAGTGCGGTATCGCTTTGTTCATAGCCAGTACACAGCTGCCCAAGCTCTTTGGGTTTAAAGGATCGCATGGCGATTTTTGGGAACGCTCAGGTTACTTCTTTTCGCACCTGCGAGATACAAACACAGCATCGCTTTTACTGGGCCTCGCCGCATTGGTGGTATTGTTGCTCGGCAAACGATTTTTGAAAAACAAGCCTGTCGCGCTGTTTGTGGTAGTCGCCGGGATAATTGTTGCTTCGAGCATGGATCTCGGCAGCCTGGGCGTAAAACTGCTAGGCGAAGTGCCCCAGGGGCTGCCGCCGTTCGGGCTCCCAGCAGTCCACGCGTCCGACCTCAACGACCTGCTGCCTCTTGCGCTCGGTTGTTTTCTTCTGGGCACGGTCGAGACGGCCGCTCTTGGTCGCATGTTCGCAGTCAAACACGGCTATCGTTTCGACCCGAACCAGGAACTTCTTGGCATCGCCGGCGCGAATGTTATGGCCGGGCTGGGCCACGGTTTTCCCGTAAGCGGTGGTATGTCACAGTCGCTGGTAAATGAAAGCGGTGGAGCGCGCACACCCTTATCTGGCTTCATCGGCGCATTACTGATGCTACTGATCCTGTTATTCCTGTCCGGTGTGTTGCGTTATCTGCCGCAGCCGGTGCTCGCTGCTATCGTGCTTATGGCGGTAACTGGTCTTTTCAAGCTTTCGGCACTTAAACATTTGTGGCGAGCGGACCGCGCCGAGTTCGTGGTGGCTATGGCCGCGTTGTTGGGCGTGCTAGGCTCAGGCCTGCTCCGCGGCGTAATGATCGGCGCAGTTATTTCACTCGTACAATTGCTCCGCACTGCTTCGCGGCCCCACGTCGCGTTCCTCGGCCGAATTCCGGGAAGTCGCCGCTTCTCGGATCGTCAACGGCATCCGGACAACGAATTGATTTCTGGGGTACTGATTTTTCGGCCCGAATCCGGTCTCGTCTATTTCAATGTGGACCACGTGTGCAGGACGATACTCGATCGGGTAAACGCCGAGCCAATTCTGCCAAGGCTGGTGGTCCTTGATCTTTCGGCGGCACCGCGCGTCGATCTGCAAAGCGCACAAGCGCTCGGTGATTTGGCGAACGAACTGACCGCCAAAGGCCTCCAATTGCAGGCGGTCGAAGCACGATCGTCGGTGCGGGATCGACTTCGCAACGAAGGTGTGGATGCGAAATTGGGCGGCATCAACCGCTTTAGCAGTGTCGCAGACGCGGTCGAAGATTTTCAGAAAACTGCGATCTAGTAACGAACGACCAACACCGGGATGATCGCGAAGCTCTTAATTGCCTCGGCCCTCGTAGCGACAACGGTGGCAATTCACGCAGCGGGTCTCGGCATGGTATTGAGCCACGTGTCGCGCTCTACGGTGCGACCGGAGGATACACGCTTCTGGCCAATTACGTGGCTGCTGATTCGTATCGCCTGGTTGCTGATTGTATTTCACCTGTTTGAGGTCGCCGTCTGGGCGTTGTTTTTCTGGTGGGAGAACTGTATGCCGGA
>JBKPBJ010000228.1:0-5646 GCA_046726875.1 Verrucomicrobiota bacterium | reverse complement strand
GTGCATTGTCCGCGAAGCCGCAATTATTTTGGCCACAGCCCATTCGCATTCGAGCGTCTGCGCTCGTTGGGCTTCAACATTTGCCTCGGTACCGACAGCCTCGCGAGTAACGAAAGCTTGAGCTTGTTTGCCGAAATGCGCACGTTTCAAAAAGAATTTCCGAGCGTTTCGGCGAACGAAATTTTGCGAATGGTGACCGTAAATCCCGCGCGCGCGTTGCGACACGAAAATGCGCTGGGGCAAATACAGCCCGGCTTTGGCGCAGATCTCGTTGCGGTTCCGTGCTCAACTTCAACCGATATCTTCGAGCAAATCGTTGCCTTCAATGCGCCCGTTAGTTGGGCGATGGTGAACGGAAATGTGATTGCGTCTGTTCCGGGGAGCGCAGGCTGCTAGCCTGGCGTGGTCGGCAGCTTGCCGACCACACAAACGCGCGTGCACAACGATTCCGCGGTGACACGCTGCTTGCCTGGTGCTGACGACGCCGGTAAACTCGGCGTATGGTCGCACAGGGAATGCAGCAGAGGCAAAGCCTCGCGTTGCAGCAAGTTTTGTCGCCGCAGCTGCAACAGAGCCTGCTCATTCTCCAGACGCCGCTGCTCGAGCTGCGCAATCTGGTCCAACAGGAGATGGAAACAAATCCCGTTCTGGAAGAGTTGCCGGAGGATTCAGGCGCCAACGAGCGCAGCGAGGCTGAAGCCTCAGACGACCAGAATTTCAGGAACGAATTCGAAAAATTGGCGAGCTTGGATGAGGAATGGCGTTATTACATGGCGCAGTCGGCCGGCTCCAACTTCGATGGCCGACGCGGTTCGAAGGAAGCAGACGAGAAGCGGCAATTCCTGTTCGATTCCATTCCGGTCCAGGAAACTCTTCAGCAAAATCTCATCGCGCAACTAAACCAGACCGTGCTCAGCGCCGATGACCGCAAAGCTGCGGAGCTGATCATCGGCAACATCGACGACGACGGATTTCTTCAAAGCACGCCGGAGGAAATGGCGCTGAACTCGGGAATTCCACAGGACGACTTCGAAAGAGTGCTCGGATTACTCCAAACTTTTTATCCGGCGGGAGTTGGGGCGCGTGATTTACGCGAGTGTTTGCTGATCCAATTGCGGCGACAGGGGAAAGAATGCAGCATGGAGTACACGATCGTGTCCGAGCACATGGATGACCTCGGCAAGCATCGCTTTCCAGAGATCGCGCGCCGAATGGCGATCAACGTCGAGGATGTGCAAAAGGCCGCCAATGGCGTCGCGCGACTGAATCCTCGTCCTGGCCAGGTTTTCGCTGCCGCACCGCAGAACTACGTGTTGCCGGACGTGATCGTAGAAAAGTTGGACGGCGAATATCAGATCGCCTTCAACAACGAACAGATTCCCCATCTCCGCATCAGCAATCTGTACAAGGACATCATTGCCTCTGGCGACGCGCAGAGCAGCGATGTCAAAGACTACATCCGGGACAAGATCCGCAGCGGCAAGTTCCTCATCCGGTCGATCCATCAACGCCAGCAAACAATTATGAACATTGCGCAGCAGATCGTTTCGCGGCAGCGCGATTTCCTCGAGCACGGCCCATCGCATTTGAAGCCGATGACGATGGCGGAAGTTGCCGAAGCCGTAGGCGTGCATGAGACCACCGTTAGCCGTGCGGTGTCCGGCAAATACTTGGCCACGCCGCAGGGTGTTTTCGAGATGAAATACTTTTTCACAGGCGGCTATCAAACTGTGACCGGCGAATCGCTGAGCAACACCAGCGTCAAACAAGCCATTCTCGATCTCGTGAAGCATGAGAGTGGGAGCGCGCCGTTAAGCGATCACGAGATCGTCGAGATTTTGAGCGAGCGCGGCATTCCCATTGCGCGACGCACCGTCGCCAAATACCGCACCGAGCTAAACATTCTTCCAAGCCACATGCGGCGGAAATATTGAAGTGGCGTGGTGCGGCCGTTGAGCGTTAATGGCAAGTGAAACTCCGATGCAGTCCGCGCCGGATTCGACAACGGCGGCGGTGGTCGCTCCGTCGGAGCGCGCTGATGAAATATTTCTTGAAGGGCCGAACTCGCGATTCACAGAGTTCTGTACGTTGCTGCGAGTCATGCGCGATTTCCTGCGCGGATTTCGCGCTCTTCATTTCGTTGGTCCTTGTGTCACCGTCTTTGGCTCAGCGCGGGTCAAACCTGACGATCCGCATTACGAACTCGCGCGGAAAATGGGTGCGGCGATTGCCCGGCTCGGGTTCACTGTGATGACCGGCGGCGGCCCGGGCATTATGGAAGCCGCCAACCGCGGCGCAAAAGAGGTCGGCGGCCGCTCGGTTGGATGCAACATCGAGCTGCCATTCGAGCAAGTATCCAACATGTATCTCGATCGTTGTGTCCGGCTGCATTATTTTTTCGTTCGCAAGGCGCTGCTGATAAAATATTCGTACGCCTTCGTCGTGATGCCGGGCGGCGCCGGTACGCTCGACGAATTGTTTGAGGCGCTAACTTTGATTCAGAACGGGAAGATCAAGAATTTTCCGATTGTGATCATGGGCACCGATTACTGGAGGCAACTGATCGATTTTATCGAGCAGATGGCGCAGCGTGCAAAAATCAGCTCCTCGGATTTAAAGCTGATTTATGCGACGGATTCTGTGGAAGAAGCCATCGCGCACATTCGCGCCAAAGCAATTGAGCGATTTGGTCTCAAGCGCGTAGCACACGTCCGCCGCCACTTCCCATGGCTCGGAGAGCGTGGCTTTCCGAGCAAAGGTCCGGAAATTTGTTAAAACGCCCCTGCGGCGGCATCCGCCTCGGGGCTGGTTTTCCGAGAACGTGCCGTGGACCGCTGCGGCGGACTGGAGACCGCCGCTCCTTGTAAACCGCCGCAAAAAATGCACACGATTCCGCAAAAGTTGTGGAGCGCGTTTTTATTCGCGGAGTCAACTGCAACTCATGAAAACCGCAGCTCAACGCATCCAAACCGCGGACACCATCGAACTGGTCCCGCAGATCCTTCGCCTGAAAAAAATTCTCGTTCCAACCGATTTCTCCGAGACATCGAAGAAAGCAGTTCAATATGCATTGCGATTCGCGGAGCAATTCGGATGCGAGATCGCTCTGTTATACGTCGTCGAACCGGCGACCCCGATGATTGGCGCGCCGCTGGCCGTCGAACCATTCATGGACAAAGATGAGTTTTCGATGGCGGAAAAAGACCTGGCAGTGCTCGCGGCCAAATCGCACAGCGACGGCGCACGTTCGGTTAGTTCATTCGTGCGTGTGGGACATGCGCCTAACGAAATCACCAAAGCCGCCAAGGACCTCGATGTGGATCTGATCATCATCGCCACCCACGGCTACACGAGTTGGCGACATCTGTGTATCGGCAGCACGGCTGAGCGCGTTGTGCGCACCGCGCCGTGTCCAGTACTCGTCGTCCGAGAAAAAGAACACGAGTTCGTTTAGAAGATTGGAGGCGCTATGTGAATGCGAGCGTAATTAAGCATGAAATAGAAATCGAGCCGCTGGCCACGCGTGTTGCGCTTCATCCTTTCCTGGCCGGGATGAATCATGAGCAACTGACGTTGCTGACCGATTGTGCGGTCGCGAGACATTTCAACACGAACCAGAAAATCCTTCGTGAGGGCGAATTTGCGAACGGATTTTACCTGATCGAGACCGGCAAGGTAGTGCTCGAATCAGAGGCCGGTTTTGGCGAATCGATTTTAATACAAACGATTGGCGCAGGAGATTTGCTCGGCTGGTCGTGGATGTTTCCGCCGTACGTCTGGCAATTTACGGCACGCGCGGTCGAGCCGACCACGGCGCTCTTTTTCTACGCCGCGATTCTGCGGGAATATTGCGAGAAGGACCACTCGTTAGGTTACGAGCTTCTGAAGCGGATAAGCTCCGTGATGGTGACGCGCTTGCAGGCTGCACATCAGCAAATGCTTTCTATCTATTCGCGCCACCATCCGCATGAGCCTTTCATTGAGCCGCGCTTTACGCACACACAACAGCACCAGGTCTGAGCATGATTAAAGAACGACTGCATCCAAATAGTGAGGCCGGAACGGGCCTCGTTGCCGCTCTGATTGCCAACATTTGCGCGTTTCATAAAGAAGTAGCAAGGTAAAGGCGACGCACCGCGTCGTCGATCGCCTTCATCGAAAAATCGAAGGCACCCACGCCCGAATTCGCGTTCTTCGATCGCAAAATCGGGTGCAGCGTCGCGCAAGGAACCGGCCTGTGTCGGCCAGCGGGTAGCAGGTTACTGGCGAATCGGATTGACGCGATTTTTCCAAGCTGGAATGATACCGCATGGCAGGGATCATGGTTGAGGCAGAAGTCGTTCACTCGGATTCGAATAAGCAGCTCGTCGATACTCTGCGGCGCTCGAAGCTGTTCCGCAGATATGAGCAGGTCTTCAGCGAGGCGACGGGCCTCCCTTTGACACTTCGGCCAGTGGACTACTGGCAGTTGGAACATGACGGCAAGAAGCATCAGAATCCGTTCTGCGCGATGCTTGCCGATCGCCCGGCCACACTGGCGGTTTGTTTACAAGCGCATCAGGACATTATCGATCACACCGGCTTGATCCCGCATACCGTCACCTGCCCGTTCGGCTTAACCGAAACAGCAATCCCGCTAAAACTAGGGGCACAGATCATCGGCTACCTGCGCATCGGCCAAGTGCTGCGTCATACACCCGCTAAATCGGAGAGCTCAAAAGTTGGCCGCGAACTGGAGCGCCACAGAGTGCGATTCACGGGCGAGATTCGCAAAGCATGGGAGAAAACTCCGCTCATTCCACCAGACAAATACAATGCCACCGTGCGACTGCTCACATTCTTTGCCGAACAACTCTCCGCGCTCGCAAATCAAATCATGTTGGAGCAGCAGAACGCCGAACCGCCACTCGTGCAAAAAGCGCGTGAGTACATCAACAAGCATAAAAATGAAGAATTATCTCTGGCTGACGTAGCGAAGGCCGCTGGTGCGAGCGTTTTCCATTTCTGCAAAGTCTTCCACAGAGCCACTGGACTAAAGTACACGGATTACGTCGCGCGCGTGCGCCTGGAAGACGCGCGAAACCGGCTGCTGAACCCGAATCTCCGCATCAGCGAGATCGCATACGACGTCGGCTTTCAATCGCTCACCCAATTCAATCGCACGTTCAAACGCGTTTTCGGCCAATCACCCACCGAGTTCCGGACGGGCGTTTCCTCCCGCAAGTACGGGCGCAAAACCACCTGATCACAACCAGGAGCAATGGCCAATCCCAATAAAGTTGGCCTGGTGATCGCCGCGTTGATCGGCGGCTGGCATCTGGTTTGGTCGCTCCTTGTTCTCATCGGCTGGGCGCAACCGATTCTCGATTTCATATTTTGGGCGCACATGATCAAGCCGGTTTACTTCGTTAAACCGTTTGATCTAACAGCTGCAGTTGTGCTCATCCTGATTACGAGTGCTATCGGATACATCTTTGGTTTTCTCGGCGCGGTGATCTGGAACCCGCTGCATCGTCGCTAATCAGAGCGCAAAAAACGCTTTGCGTTTGGCAAGCAATGCCGAGCGAGCCAGTTGTAGAGACTTCATGCTGTGTGCATGAAAACGCTGAACATTCGAAACATCATCGTCCCAATCGATTTCTCGAA
>JBKPBJ010000227.1:0-11297 GCA_046726875.1 Verrucomicrobiota bacterium | reverse complement strand
CAAGATGCCTGTGCTCCAACAAAAAACTTTGCGCGCAGTTCCCGATCTTGGCTAAAATGACGCGATGCTTCAGACGGCGCAGCGGACCGCAAAATCAAAGAGAAAAAAGAGCGTGCCCGCATCGCTGGGCGAAGCTGCTGCGGGAAAGCCCGCCCCGCCTCATGAGCGTTTTCTCGAAGCGTTTCGCTGGATGCTGCTGGCGCGTACGGTCGAGGAAAAACTCGTTAGTCTCTACCGCGGTGGTCAGATCACGGGCGGCGTTTATATCGGTAAGGGCCAGGAAGCCGTCAGCGTCGCATGCGGTTTGTTTTTGGAAAAAGGCGACATTTTTGCGCCGTTGATTCGCGACCAGGCAGGGCGATCTGCGTTTGGCGAACCGCTAATCGACGTCACACGCACGTATCTCGGCTCACGGCTCGGTCCGATGCGCGGGCGCGACGGAAATATTCATAGAGGGCATCCGCGCGATAACGAACTGGCAATGATCAGCCATCTCGGCGCTATGGTCTCAGTGACCGTCGGCACGTTGATGGCGAAGCGATTTAAGGGAGAGAAAGACTTCGTCGGCCTCACATGCATCGGCGAAGGCGGAATGCAAACCGGGGCGTTCCACGAAGGAATGAACATTGCCGCGGTGGAACAGGTGCCGCTCGTGGTGGTCGCGACAAATAATCATTACGCTTACTCGACGCCTAACGACCGCGAATTTGCGGGCGATGATTTGGTGGAGCGGGCGATCGGATACGGGTTCGAAGGTTACACTCTGGACGGAACCGACCTTGCCGCGTGCCTGGATGTAATTGGCGGTGCGGTCAAACGCGCGCGCGCGGGGCGTCCGCCGCAGTTAGTCGTTGCCTCCGTGCTGCGACTTTCCGGTCATGGCGAACACGATGACGCCGGCTATGTGCCCGAAGAGATGAAGCGGCAGCCGTTCGCCCGCGATTGTTTGAAGGTCGCCGAGCAAACGATTACTGATCTTAATCTGGTAAACTCAGACACACTGGCCGAATGGCGCAAAGACGCAGTCGCAAAGGTGGACGAAGCAGTAGCTGCGGCACAAAAAGAGCCAATACCCGAAGGGGAGAAAGAAGACTGGTGCGCGTTATCCAGACGCAACCTTGTCGATCACGCGGACGAGGAATGAATGACGAATCTCATGAACCGTGATCCGTTACATCGTTACAACGTTACATCGGAATTCCGATTCAACGATTTAACGGTTTAACGATTCGACGTGGCAATAGCCATGAGCATCACTTATCTGGAAGCGATCCGTGAAGCACAGGCGAGACTGTTGCGCGAGAACGAACGCGTTTTCATTTACGGACAGGACGTCGGCGGCACATTTGGCGGTGCATTCAAGGCAACGAAAGGTTTGGCGAAGGAATTTCCGGGGCGCGTGTTGAACACGCCGATCAGCGAGGATGCGATCGTCGGAACTGCCATTGGCGCTGCGATGCAGGGAATGCGGCCGATTGTCGAAATGCAGTTCGCGGATTTCTCAAGCATCGCGCTGAACCAGATTCTCAACAATGCAGGCACGCATTACTGGCGAACAGGCGTGCCGGTGCCGATTACCGTACGTTTGCCCTCCGGAGGAACAAAGGGAAGCGGGCCGTTTCACAGCCAATCGATGGAATCGATCTACGCACATTATCCGGGTCTCATCGTGATGACGCCGGCTACGGTGGAAGACGCCTACACCATGCTGATCGAAGCCGTGGCGATTGATGATCCCGTCGTCTACTGCGAGCACAAATATCTGTATTACCATCTTAAGGCCGACAAATTGCCGGACAAAGGTTTACCGACTGGACGTGCGCGTATTGCGCGAGAAGGGCGCGATCTCACGATCGTGAGTTACAGCGCAATGACGCAGGAAACTCTAGCTGCTGCGGAGGAACTCGCGCACGAAGGTCTCGAGGTTGAAGTTGTCGATCTACGCACGGTCAAACCTTTGGACATCGACACCGTGCTTGCATCCGTCGCACGCACCGGCCGTTTGCTCTGCGTTGGCGAATCATTCCCCTGGGGTGGCACGAATGCGGAGGTGATCGCGCGCGTGACGAGCCTGGGCTTTCATCTGCTCGATGCCGCGCCGCAGCGCCTCAACGCGAAAGACACACCGATTCCGTATCATCCAAATCTCTGGAGTGCGCACCGGCCGAACGCGAAAAACATAGTCGCAAAAGCGCGCGTGTTGCTCCGAGAATAGGTTTATGTCACGCGTAAACTGTCATCTTGAGCGAAGCGAAGCGAAGTCGAAAGATCCCGCAGAATTACGTTTAAGGTTGCGCAACGGGATTGCTCGATTTCGCTCGGAATGACTGAGTACCTATGCCGCAAGTCCCGATCATCATGCCGCAGCTTGGCGAATCGATCGCCGAAGCCACAATCGTCGATATCAAAGTCAAACCTGGCGATGAAGTTGTGGACGATCAGGAAATCATCGATGTCGAGACGAACAAAGCCGTGATGGGCGTGACCACGCCCTGCAAAGGCAAGATCGACAGGATCACCGTGCAATTAAAGGAGACGTATCCTGTCGGCTCGGTGCTTGGCTACGTGGAAGCAAGCGAACAGGATGCTGCGCGCTTCGCGAAACATGCGCCGCCGCCTCCCGCGCAGAAGGAAGTCGCCGAAGAAATTCCTGCGCGTGCTGATCAGGAAGTTGCTGCCGCGCGCGAAAGAAAGATCGCCGCGCGCGATGGCGACGGCGACCGGACCGGCGGTCTGCCCGTCCCAGCAATCACGAAAGGTGCAACCTTCATGTCCCCGCGCGTGCGGGCACGCATGGCTGAATTGCAACTAACAACCGCTGATCTCGCAGGGATCATGGGAACCGGCGCCGGCAATCGAGTGACGATCAAAGACCTGGAGGGTTTTCTGCACAAGATCGAGAACCAGACGGCGAATGAAGCTTCAAAGATTCGCGCCGGCGTGGCCGATGCGATGCGTCGGAGCTGGACGCGTCCTCTTTCAACGATCGGTTCATCAGTGAATCTCGATCCGGCGCTACAAGATCGCCAATCGCGCGATCCGAAGCCCGGCCTCGGCCTTTATGCGCTGCGCGCGCTCGCGCTTGCGCTGGCGGAAAATCCAGCCGCAGCGGCGAAATTCATTGGAAACCGCGTGGTGCAATCAAACTCGATCGACGTCGGAATCGCAGTAGAAGCCGAAGACGGAATCATGGTGCCAGTCATTCGGAGCGCAGAAAGAACTTCGCTGGCCGATCTCACGACAAAATACAAGGAATTGATCGAACTCGCGCGACAGCGGCGGATTTCGCCCGACATGCAGGCCGGCGGCATTGCCACCGTTTCCAACTTCGGAATCTTCGGAATGGAATGGGGCACGCCGATTCCCCTGCCCGATCAAACGTTGCTGCTCGGCCTCGGCGTCGGCAAAAAGGTTCCGGTATGGGACGACGCGAAAAACGAATTCGTTCCTAAAACCGAGGCGCAAATCACCTTAAGCTTCGATCATCGAAGCATTGACGGCGGCGGCGCCAGTCGTTTGCTCAAACGCGTGATCGAGCTGCTCGAAAATCCTAAAGACCTCTGACAAGCGGCGGTTGCAGGCCCATGTGAAATCGCGCCTCATCATTCATGGGGGATTTCCAAAGTGCGGAAGGGCGAGCATTCGCACGGCGCTTTTGCATAATTTTCGCAGATTACAGAAGGATATTGTTTTTGTTTTTGACAAAGGTCAGCGGGGACCAGGTAGATCGCGGCAGGAGAAAAAACTCAGGCGTCGAATACCGCTGCATTCGAAGAAGAGTAGTGACTCGCGGCAGCAACACCAATTAGAAGTATCAGTATGCACATCACGGCTGCCGTCCCTCCCCAGATCAGCCAGACAGGCCGATATGCAAGCATCACACGCCCATGGGCGCCCGCTGGAATTTCCACAATTGGAAACAATCCATGATATGAGGCGACGGCGAGTTTCTGATCGCCAAGGCGCGCTTTGTATCCCCGAAAATATGGGCGCGAAAAAGTCAGAAGCGCCGGCCGGTCACCAGCCGGGACATCAATGTCTGCTTCCACGAAATTTCGGGAGCCATTAATCCGCGAGATCGTCGCGAACGCAAACTGCTCGTTAGGCCGCGAATCGATTGAGGTGACCGAACGCACACGCGAAAACGGCGCGCTGCGCCGGTGAAACACGTTTCCTTCATCGGTTGAAACGACCAGTTCCCACTCAGAACTCGGCTGTGGTGCGATGTCCACTTCTCGCGCAACGACGATGCCGTCCACGCCCATCAAAGCCAGCTCACCATCTCTTCCGGCCTGATCCTTGAGCAAACGGCTTCCCACGTCAGGATTAATTTCACCATGAATGCTGGTGGCGAATTCGCGCGCCACACCTGCGGCCCGGATCGGACTGTAGCCATTGACGAACCGCAAAGCGGCCCACATCGACGTGCTTCCCGGGCGCAGCGTTTGGCCAACCGACTGCGGCTTGTTGGAGATTGCATACGTAAGCTCCGCCCACGGATATACGCTGAGATAAAGCCGCTGCGGATCGAGCGGTGCAGGTCTAAGCAGTTCCTGCGAAAAATTATATCTGGGAACTCCGCAGTTTGTCGGGAGGCAAAGATATGTAGTGAGGAAGGCGACAAATGTGACCGCCACGGGCACGCACGGTTGAAAATCCGAGCTGCGTACCAGGAATTCCAAACAAACCCAAACCGCAGCCAGTCCGATAAAAATCCAAGTGAGCGGAAAAGCGTACGAGCCAGCCGTATGCAAGATCAACGCGGCAACGCTCGTCAAAACGACGAGCCCCAGCGTAGCTGTAGCCGGGGTCGGTGACTCCGGCTTTAAACGCAGCACCTCCGCCGCGCAGATTGCAAGAATCAGATGGAAAAATGGCAGCCATCGAAAGCTCCAACGAAACAGGCCGGCGGTTGGAGTCATGCAGAGCAGAAGCACGAGCAGGAGCAATACAAACTCCCATTTGATTTGCCTAACGAGTTTCCGCGGGCGGCAGACGAGTCCGGTGATAAGGGCGGCGGGAGCGACCAAGCCGCAAGCCAATTCGGCTGCTGTATGCGGGCGACTGCGCGAGGAAAAATCAGTCCAGTTCGCCGTCCACGACGGCAGAATTAGACCTGGCAGCGCCGCAGGTGGAACACGCCACTGCCAATGTGCTGCGGCGGATTGGAACTCCCGCGCTGACCCCTGAACCAGATCAAGCAGTGCCAGCCAAGCGGGCGCGGAAAGCCCGAAACCGAGAGCCACGCCGACGAGCATCGGTAGAACCGATAAGATGTTGCGACTTTGAACAAGTGACTTAACGGACAACCAGGCAACAAGCAGCAGCAGCATTAGGACCGTGTAGGGGAATCCGCCCGTAACAAGCAGATAAACGAACGGTGCGGGCCAAAGGAATCGCCATTTCGTCCGTCGCGAATCCAGAGCGCGTTCCGCTCCCCACCACGCCCATGGCAACCAGGTGAACGCGCCGAGCGCACCGAACCAATCGCTGGCGCCCCAACAAATAATCCAACCACTTAACGAGGCGATCAGCGCGACAAAAATCGACAACGCAACTGAAAAACCACGATCGCTCGCGAGCAAAAATGCGCCAATCGCCAAAGCAAAAAGGTGCGCGACCGAAAGTGCAGCGGCCTGTTGTGGAAATGTTAGCGGAAATTTCCAAATCAGAATGACGGACGCATTCACGAAAGCCGAAAAAGTGCCGTACTGAAATTCCCCGGCGAGGTTGCCGCAGACCCAGGAGTACGGACTCAGGATCGGCCAGTGACCTTCGGACCAACTGCGTGCCATGTCGGCGAACACCGGCAGCACCGACAATTCATAATCGTCGTTCCAAAAAACCAGAGGATTGCGCCAGAGGAGGATTAGGCAAAAGACAACGACGAGTAATCCGGCTGATATCGCGCTAAGAAGTTCCGAACGGGTGGAGCGCGACGTGGGCATTTAAAGCAGCAAACGCCCAACGCCCAACGCCCAACGTCCAATCCTGAACTCAGAAGGGCAGCTCACAGTTTCGCGTTCTTTTCTGCCGTCTTAACGCTTGCTGCGAAGATTCTGATTAGTTCCTCTACCTCGTTTAGGCATGCTGGCAGATTTGCTGGCTCACCAAGTCTTTTCAGTCGGATAACGAGACGCAACCAGCGTTTCGTTTCGCGAAGTTCTTTCAGACAGATTCGCAGCTTGTGAAGAAAATCTTTGCGCGATTCTGCTGCCTCAACCTCGCCGTGATTGGAGAGCGCCGATGTGCCGCAGCGCAACAACTGGCCGGCAATGTGATTTCCGGCTCGAGTGTTTGGCAACGATTCGGTGAGTTCGACGATATCTGCGGCGAACTTCAGCAGCCTATCCTCAAGATCGTACTTGGGATTGAGGTTGCGGTCATATTCGCCGTCAGAAGGTTCACTCACACGCCACGTTCCGAATTCGATATTGGGCGTTCGGCGTTCAGCGTTGGGCGTTTTTTTGTTCATAAAACGACCGGCTTGCCCTCCGTCATCACGAGCACCTTTTCCTCGATTCCGTGCGCGCGCGCCGCTGCAAGCAAGCGCTGCGGCGGTTCGTGCAGCGGTTCAAAACCGAGAGGGAACGTCCCGTAATGCATCGGGATTAAAGTTTTGGCACGCAATTCCAGAAAAGCTTTTACCGCCTGTTCAGGATTCATGTGAACTTCGCGGCCGGTGGGCGCGTCATAAGCGCCAATAGGAAGCAGCGCGAGGTCAACATTGAACCGCTCGCCAATTTCTTTGAAGCCCGGGAAATAGGCTGTGTCGCCACAATGAAAAATCGTGCGGCCGTTCGACGCGATTACAAACCCACCGAAATCGCGGTGCAAATCCGCAAGAAACCGGGCTCCCCAGTGGTGACATGGCGTGAGCGAAATCTTGAGCGGCCCGAGTTCGACGGTCTGCCAGTAGTCGAGTTCGTGCACGATGTGAAACCCGAGATCGTGAACCAGGTTTCCCACGCCTGTCGGAACCACGATAGGTTGGTTCGCAGCTACACGCCGCAGCGTTCCCCTATCAAGATGATCGAAATGGGCATGCGTGACCAAAACGAAGTCTATGGAAGGCAAATGATGGATTTCGAAGCCAGGCTGCTTCAATCGTTTGATGACCTTGAGCCATTTCGACCAGATCGGATCGATCAAAATGTTCACCTCGTGCGTTTGGATGAGAAACGAGGCGTGACCGATCCAGGTAATGCAGATTTCGCCTTGGCGGATCTTCGGAAATTGCGGCGGCACGTATTCGCCCGATCGCTTCACGAACAGCGATGGGATCAAAACAGTCGTCAGGAAATTGCGTTTGTGCCAATCAGACCGCGGACGCAGCCGGACGCGGGTGGAATGCCGCCCCACTGGAACAGGAGTATCGTCGTGTGGCGCCTGGCGAACAATATTTCGCCGTTTCTTTTTCGGAAAGCGGATTGGCACAACTGCGAAAGGATATAGGTGCGCCCCTGCGAAGTAAACCGCTTTACCGCCGTTCGGGTTGTCATGTCGAGCGAAGTCGAGACATCCCGTTGGTAACGCCGCTGGATTCCTCCACTCCGCTGCGCTTCGGTCGGAATGACGGAGTTGCTTCGAACTGATTTCAGCGTTGAATTGTGCTCGTTATGCGGAGTTGGAGGGTCTGCGTCACACTGTTTTTGATTTGTTCAGTCGGGATAGCGTCCGAATCGCGCTTGCCGTTCGGCACTGTCTTCAAGGGACAGGACCAATTCAACCGGCTGGTTGGCAAGGCGAAAGCAGAGAATTGGAAATCACTATCGCTCGGGGATCGGACTGCGGCGGTTGGAAAGGCGCTGGTCGGTACCCGCTACAAACATTTCACTCTCGAGATCGATAACCGGATCGAATCACCTTCGGTGAATTTCTACGGGATGGACTGCTGGACGTTTTTCGAAACAGCGCTTGGGTTTGCCCGAATGTTGAACGAACCGGAATCAAATTGGACTCCGGAGCGTTTGCTGTATTACATCGAGACGGACCGATATCGCGGCGGCCAATGCACGGGCGATTATCTTTCCCGACTGCATTACCTGGAAGACTGGCTTTACGATAACGATCGCCGCGGTTTGGTTAACGACATGACGCGTCAGCTTGGCGGGCGCAGCGTCCCGCATTCTGCGCGTGAGATGAGCGTCGGCTGGCGGCATTATCGTTATCTTGCTTCGAATCGCTCGTTGCTCGGGCCTCTTGCACGCATGGAAGCGAATGTGTCGTCGCGGCCGCTCTATGAAATTCCAAAAAGCCAGGTCGCCAGCATCGAGTCGAAATTGCGCAGCGGCGACATCATTGGCGTGATTTCGCGCGAGCGAAATGGAAACCATTCGACTGCGCATGTAGGGCTGGCACTACGCACGAGTGACGGAGTTTTGCATTTCCTGCACGCTTCGTCCCCCAGCAACTACGGCAAAGTTGTCGTGGACGATCAGCTCTCGAAATACCTGTATCGCTACCGCTCCGACAGCGGAATTCTCGTTGCCCGGCCTCTGCGTTAGGATTCGTCGAACTTGTGCAATTCGCCGAGTAACTTTTGTAGTCGTTCCACGGCCTCCTCCGCATCCACACCGTGAGCTTCGAGTGTTGCCGTAGCTCCGCAATCGAGGTTGGCGCGGAGAACATCGATCAAGCTCGCCGCAGAATATCGGCCGGCAATTGTCGCGAGCCAGATTTCCGATCGAAAAGTCCTGACGTGTTTTACAAAGTGAGCGGCAGGGCGCGCGTGTAATCCCAGCTTGTTGCTAATGCACACCTCGCGCTGCGCGGACACAGGCGCTCGTTTTTGCCTGAAGATCATGCCTGACTAGTACCCCAACGCCGATGCAGGAATTTTTCAATCGGCGAGAAGAAAATTTTATCGGCCAGTAAACCGATGACGATGATAACAATCATGATGCCGATGACCTGCTCCATGGCGCTTAATTCACGGCCGTAGTGCAGAAGCTGCCCGAGCCCAAAACCGGTCAGGATCGTCACGAAGATCTCAGCAGCCATGAGTGAACGCCACGCGAATGCCCACCCTTGTTTCATCCCGCTAACGATAAATGGAAGCGCCGCTGGCAGGATAACCTTGAACCACATATGCAGGCGCTTTGAGCCCATTGTCAAAGCAGCACGGCTGTAGATTGGCGGAACATTGCGCACGCCAGTTTCCGTTGCGATCACTACCGACCAAAGCGTGCCCATCACCACCACGAAAAGCATAGCGGCTTCCGTCTGTCCGAACCACAACAACGCAAGCGGTACCCAGCAGACACTCGGCAAAGTCTGGAGACCGAGGGCGAGCGTTCCAATGGTGTCCTGCCACAACTTCCAACGCGCGGTCAGCAATCCCAATGGAAGGCCGAGAACAAGTCCAATGATGTAGCCGATGAGCAACCGACGCATCGTAACGACAGCTGCCTTCGCCAGAGTTCCATCCACGGCAGCGCCTTCTAAATAGCCTGCGACCTGCCGAGGCGACGGCAGGAGGACAGGCGACCAAATCTTCGCACGAAACAGGCCCTCCCAAATCAGCAGGAGAACAAAAAAGAAAAGTGCAGCCAAAAGAAACCGTTTCATTCTGCGAGCGTGACCTCCGGTTGGTTAAAACTCTTCAGCGCTTTGGTAATCTCTGTGGCGTGAACGGCAAGATCCACACTGTTGATGTCGCGTGGCCGAGGCAGGTCCACAGCAAATTCTTCCCGAATGCGACCGGGACGGGGCGAAAAAACCATCACACGATCCCCGAGACAAGCTGCCTCGCGGACGTTATGCGTAACAAAGACGATTGTTTTGTTCCGCGCTTTCCAGATTCGCTGAAGATCCCCATAGAGTTGCTCACGAGTCAGCGCATCGAGAGCAGCAAACGGTTCGTCCATCAGCAGCACGCGCGGATTAGGCGCCAGAGCGCGGGCAAGCGAGACGCGCTGCTTCATTCCACCAGACAGCTCGTGAATGTTGGCGCGCTCGAACCGGCTCAGGCCGACCAGTTCGAGATAGTACTTGGCGACGTCATGCCGATCTTTGTTTGTCAGCTTCGGCTTGAGCTTGAGTCCAAATAGAACATTCCCAAACACGCTCAGCCACGGGAACAGAGCCGGTTCCTGAAACATCACGAGGCGCTCGCGACCGGGACCGGTTATTGGTTTACCATCAGCCTGCACCGTCCCGCTATCGGGTTTTTCGAGCCCGGCAATGATGTTGAGCAACGTCGTTTTGCCGCAGCCGCTAGCGCCAACAAGACAGACGAATTCCCCCTCAGCAACATTAAGGCTCACATGATCGAGCGCGAGCACTGCTCCGGATGCACCTTTGAAACCTTTCGAAACGTTCTCTATCGCGAGTTTCGAGGGCGCGATGACCTCGAGCTCCTCGGCAGCTGAGGAACGCTGACGGGGGAATCGTTGCATTACGGAATTTCGACCAGCTTCGATGTGTCTGTCGAGCCTTTAAAGAAACCCGCATCTTTTCCATCCTGCACCGATTTCGCAATCAAATCGCGGGACACTTCGCTCGTGAATTGAATCCGATTCCATGCTTGCGCGACGGCATCCGGCGCGAAATCAGCGCGCGTTTCAGCTTTGAGTTCTTCGATCAATAACTTCTGCGCTTCTGCTTGATTCTGCTGGATCCATTTCGTTAGTTCCACATTCGCGTCCGCGATTTTCTTAGCCAAATCGTGTCGATCACGTAAGAACTTCACACTGGATACAAGCCATGTCGTGATCGTGTCCTTGTCTTCGAGAAACACACGCGCCTTCGCATCACGCTCGAGCCGCGTTACCCAGGGCTCGACTGTCCATACTGCGTCGACGCCGCCACTTTGGAATAGTGCGAGTTGATCGGGATTTGCGGTCGGAATCACCATGACGTCGCCGCCAGTTTGGGTGACATTGAATCCGTGCGCTTTCAACCACGCTCGGCACGAAATGTCCTGCGTATTTCCGAGTTGAGGCGTGGCGATTTTCTTTCCGCGAAAATCCGCGGGTGTTTTAATAGGCGAATCAGCTTTCACTACCAGAGCCGCGCCGGCGTTGGCTGCACCGGATATCACGCGTATCTCTTCACCGTTTGATTTTAAATAAGCGTTGAGGGCAGGACCAGGGCCGACGTAGGTGACATCAAGCGATTTTGCAAAGATCGCTTCCATTGCCGAAGGCCCCGCATTGTAAGTGAACCACTGAATCTCAACGTTCGGTCCGAGCCGCTGTTCAAACCAACCTTTGCCTCGCCGCGAAAGCGCGTGTGCGATCACTCCCTGTGCATGAGTGATGTTTGGAAAATGCCCGAATCGAATCGTCGTCTTC